>DASTFG010000582.1:0-5785 GCA_035708785.1 Anaerolineales bacterium | reverse complement strand
TCATCATAAGCAAAGAGGGCGACTGCCTGTCGCCCAGCTTTGCGGTAGTAATCAATCGCTTTCCCATGTTCGTTAGCGAGAGCAAAGTGATAGGCAAGCAAGCCGAATAATCCATCCAGGCGGTCTGCGTAAATGGATTCCATCGCTTCGCCCACCCGTTGATGAAACGCGCGACGACGTTTGATCAAAATGGTTTTGTAGACAGCCTCTTGAGTGAGAGGGTTCCGGAAGGCGTATTCAATCTCCGGCACACGCGCGGCTTCGCGAATTAACTCCATGCGCAGCAGCGTGCCGAGGTGTTTATCCAGTTCATGACTCGCTTCATCGACTGCCTGCAACACACGATGATAAAAGGATCGTCCAATGACCGATGCAAGTTGCAGTGTGCCACGCGTGGATTCTTCGAGACGATCCATGCGCGCTGCGAGAAGTGACTGCAAATTATCAGGAATGGCAAAGTCGGCATTTGCACTGGTTGCACGCCAGACGCGCTTTGCCGTGCCATTCACTTCGTGCTCTTCCGCAACCAGAACCTCATTGTCAATCAGTGTGCGTACAACTTCTTCTATAAAGAACGGATTTCCCCCCGACTTTTCGAGGATGCTCGCCCGCAGATCCGAGGGCAGATCAGGGTCCGCAAGTAGACGATTGACAAGCTCATTGCCCTCGGCGTCTGAAAGCGGGCGAAGGATAAGTTCCGTATAGCGATGATTGTATTCTTCGTCGGCTGTCGTCTTGATCTGCCAGGCTGGCGCGTTGCGTTCCGCCCGCATGGCAAATAAAAGCACAAGCGGACTCTCTCCAGTCAGCGACAGGAGTTGGCGGAGCAATTCAGCCGAAGCCCTATCGCACCAATGCATATCGTCAAAAACCAATACAGCAGACTTGAGCGAGAAACGCGCTTTCCACCACAGATACATCGCTTCATATAACTCGCTCTTGAATGTTTCATCATCCATGGGTATGCTGTTGTTGTCGCTTTCCAGTCCAAACAATGCTTCGAAGACACGCAGAGCCCGTGAGCGCCGCGTTTCATCAAGAATTTCCACTAGCGTACTAAGTTTTTCATGGAGAACCATCGGGGCATCGTTGTATTCGATTCCACCAATGCGGCGCATCAGACGTTGAATTAATCCATACGCCTGATTCGTCTCATACGAGAGACTGATTGTTTCGACCCAAATAGCCTGGGGATGCCCGAGAGTCTGGAACACCTCATGAGCTTCACTGATGAGGCGCGTCTTTCCTAACCCCGCCTCGCCCAGCACGAACATGATGCGTCCCAGTCCCTGTTTGAGATCAGCCATCACATTGCGTAAGGCAGACAGTTCTGCGTCGCGGCCAACCATACTCGCGTATAGACCCTCAATACCTCGCGTGCGGCCCGTTTCGAATTTTCGACCCAAAGCCTGATAAGCCAGGATAGGCTCACTCTTCCCTTTGACTTCAACACCCCCCAACGATTTAAATTCGAAAAGGTTTTTGACCAGTTTATAAGTATCGTGTGCAATACGTACGGTGCCCGGCTCCGCTGTCTGTTCCATCCGTGCTGCCAGATTAATTGCATCTCCCAGTGCTGAATATTCCATTCGCAGGTCCGAGCCGACCGCACCAACTACCACTAAGCCTGTGTTGATTCCCACGCGTACGTCGAAATCGACACGATATCTTTCCTTGATCTGTTTACGGTATGGTTTGATGGCCTCTACAATATCCAGCCCTGCTAGGATGGCGCGCCGCGGGTCATCTTCATGAGCAATTGGCGCGCCGAAGAATGCCAGGAGTGCATCGCCCATCAGTCTTGCAACCGTTCCTTCATATTGGTAAACTGGCTTGATCATCTGCGCGAACGCGCCATTCATGATCTCCGTCCAATCTTCAGGATCGAGTCCTTCGGCGGCCGCGGTCGAACCTTTCAGATCACAAAAGAGCATCGTCACCACACGCCGCTCACCTACCATCCCTCCCTTATCTCGCGCAGCCTGCAATTTTTTCATCAATTCTTCGGGGATGTAATGGTGAAGTTCAGAGTTTGCAAGGGCCGAAGGTGGTGCGAAATCTTTCGATTCTGTTCGCGCAAAGCTGCTTTGAGTCGACCGTTCCTGGTATGAATGTGAGGTACCTGGAGTGCCAGGGAGTAGAAAATCCAGAGCGTGAGGGGCACTTCCCGTTTGAGAGTTGAGTTGTCGGCCACATTGATCACAAAAGAGGGCCGCCTCAGGTAGCGCCGAATTACAAAAGGGACATTTAGCTAAAAGCCAGAATCCGCAACGTTTGCAGAACCTGGCTCCCGTTCGATTTTCTGAATGGCAATTGAAACAGCGTTGACTATTCATGGAACTCTGTGCGGATAATATATCAGATTTTCTACAGCCTGAGTACCATCGTATTTGTCATGAAATGTTGATCAGGCCCTCTTACAATATTGCCCGGTCTGGTTCGCAAAACAAGCCCTGTGGTTAGTTCGATAGAGTTTTGCCAATGTAAATTTGATTAAGGCTAAATTATAGGGAAATGTCGACAGAAAAATGTATGGCTTTTTGTAAATGCCATGAGTGTGCTGGCTACGCAAATTTCCGTGTGCTGGACGGCAAGCAATGACGAAGAGACACCAGGCACCGGCCCAGTGAATGCGCCCAGGACAAGCGGCCAGATCACCCCGGGATTCTCACGCAGAATTGCAAAGGTCAAACGGGTTTTGCCTTCGAGAGCGGCCCATGCCCAGATAAAAACCGCTGCAGCAAGCATGCGGATTGCATTCGCCTTCCAGGGAGATTTTTACATGGATGAATTGTCTTATCGGAAGCGCGGAATCCAGCGCGGGACGCGGTTGAGATAGTCTTCATATGCCGCGCCAAACTTCCTTTTGAGCTCTGGCTCTTCATAATACGTAACGAAGGCATTAAAAGCAAGGAAGACGACAATGGCATAAATCAACAGATTCCAATATCCGAACCATAGAAAATGAGCAATGATGATTGCCAGCACGCCCACATACATCGGATTGCGGACATAGCGGTAAAAGCCTGTAGCAACCAGTTCCTTCGGTGCGTCGATGGGCGCAGGGGTACCGCGGCCCTGCATGAGGAAATTCCAGAAGCTCCATAAAAGGAGCATCAGGCCACTGCCCCAAAGCAGGAACGCGAAAAAAGCGAAAATGCCTGTTTCGATCCGCGGCCCCGTACGCAGTAAAGCCAAGGGAATATATCCTGCAACCGTTCCCGGAGCTACGATTAGAAACAGGAAAGATCTAAGCGCGGTCACTGCAGCTTCCTGCTAGACTGCGGAAAACACAGCACCTAATTGTTTTAACAAATCAAACAGATCAGGCCCACCCCAATGTTCGACGAATTTACCGTTCTCCACGCGGATGATATCAATGAGAGTAACGGTGATAGTCTTTCCGGTCGGCTCGATGCCTTGAAATATTCCTTTATGAGTACCATGCATTGTCGAGCGAAAAATCACGTAATCACCTTCCGTGAAGATGTCTTCAATAGTAATCTTTACACCCGGGAAAGCGGAACGGAAGCCGGCAAGTCGCTGCTTTTGACCATCCAACGAAAGGGTCTCAAGGGTCGGAGAAAGATGCCGGCGGTAATTGGCCCCGAGGTATAGATCTACAGCATCAAGATTTCCTCTCGTCCAGACCTCTTCGATATAACTGCGGACGAGAGCTTTGAGCGTGATCATATTTACTCATCCAAACGCGAGTAATTGTAAGCAGCCACCCAGGCGCCCATGATGAACATGAAGGCTCCCACCAGAATCGCCAGCCAGGCTGGAATGCCATAGTCGGCGACGTCGATCGGCAAAAGCCCAAAACCGATCAGCAGAATGACCGCCCCGATTACGGCATCTATCGCGCCGCTGAGGATCAATGCATAACGTTTGGTTCTGGTTGGAACATCCCCCTTCATTTTATTTCCCTCGTTTCCCCAGCCAATCAAGTAGTTTCTTTTTGGGCCAGGTATTAATGACATCCTTGGGCTCGAGCCAGGCGCGGCGGGCAGTCGCGACCCCATAGAACAGCATATCGAGGTCGGCCTCGGAGTGCGCGTCGGTGTTGAGGCTGATGGGGATGCCCATGTCTTTTGCACGGCGGGCATGGATATCATCCAGGTCGAGACGGGAGGGGTGGGCGTTGATTTCCAGCGCGACCCCGGACTCCGCCGCGGCCTTGAGCACCGCGTCCATGTCAAGGTCCGCCCCTTCCCTGTCCGGGATCAAACGCCCCGTGGGATGCCCGATGATGTCTACGTGCGGGTTGCGGACGGCGTTGAGGATGCGCTGCGTGACCTTCTCGCGCGGCTGCCGCAGACCCGTATGCAGCGACGCAACGACGAGGTCAAGTGTGGCGAGGAATTCATCGGGATAATCCAGCCTGCCATCGGCTCTGATCTCCACTTCGCTGGCATGCAGGACCAGGATGCTATCGCCCAGCTGCTTTTGGATCTTCCTGATCTCCGCGGCCTGCTTCTTATGAGCCGCCATGCTCAAGCCGCCCGTCACGCCCAGACTCACCGAGTGGTCCGTGAAGGCGATCACCTTCATGCCGCGCCTGGCCGCGGCGCGCGCCATCTCCAGCATGGAGAGCTTCCCGTCGCTCCAGGTAGAGTGCATTTGCAGATCGGCCTTGACGTCTTTGATCTGGATCAGCTTCGGGAGCTTTCCTGCTTTTGCAGCCTGCAGTTCGCCGCGATCCTCGCGCAGCTCAGGCGGGATCCAGGGCAAATCCAGTGTCTGATACACTTCTTCTTCGGTCGCGCAAAGGATTTCCTTGCCCCCATTTTGCCTGAGAAACGAATGGTCTGATAAGGACAGTTTTTTCGACAGCGCCATTTCCCGCAGGCGCACATTATGTTCTTTTGAACCGGTAGCGTAGACAAGAGCCGTCCCAAACTCCTCCGGCGGGTGTACCCAGAGCTGGGCGCGCAGACCGTTATGGAACTCAATGCTCGACTTCGTGTCCCCTTTGCCCAACACACGGTTCACACCCGGGAGGTTGACAAAGGCATCCATAACGGCAGAGGAGTCTTTGGCTGCGACGAGCAGGTCCAGGTCGCCGACCGTCGGGCGCATCCGCCTCAGGCTCCCGGCCGGTTCCGCCCGCACGACTCCCCTGACCTCTTTAAGCTTGCCGAGAATTTGCTGCGCCAGCGGGTAGGCCCGCCCCAGGGGAATCCGCACGGATCGCCGCGACAGCGATGCGATCCCGTCCAGGATGGCTGCTTCACTCCTTGTGCCCATACCGGGAAGATCGCGCAGTTTTCCTTCTTTCGCGGCGGCTTCGAGTTCCTGAAACGTCGTAATGTTCAGCGCTTTCCAGATCATGGCGGCTCGCTTTGGCCCCAGGCCGGGGATGGGCAGCCACTCCACCAGGCCCGTCGGGATTTCCCGCTTGAGTCTTTCAAGGAATTCGAGTTTACCCGTGCTCAAGAGCTCATCGATCTTTTCCGCGATGGCCTTGCCGACACCGGGAATCTTCTCCAGTTTGCCTTCCTTCCAGTACTCGGAAGCCTCACGATCCAAACCGAGCAGGCTGTCAGCCGCCCTGCGGTAAGCAAGGGTCTTATACATATTCTCGCCCTTGATCTCGGACAGGTTGGCAATCAGGGTAAATGCATCGGCAAGCTGGCGATTGTTCATCATAACAATAATCCTTTCTCCTGCTCTGGATTATACGCCTGATATATCTTTACAGCTCGCAGTAAATGTGGATAGGAATCCCATCCGGATCATGGATCACAAAGGAGCGATGCCCCCAGTACCGGTCCTGGGGAGG
>DASTFG010000581.1:0-30715 GCA_035708785.1 Anaerolineales bacterium | reverse complement strand
TGGGCGCGAGCGCCAGGCTGAGAAGGATAACTAAAGCAAGGATGCGAACAGACTGCGGGTTCATGTGTTTCTCCCGGAAGTGATTGGTAGATTCTAACGGATGGATGAAAATTAGAGTTGACATGGGCATGTAATTCCCGTATAAAGGATTAAGACTATTCACAGGAGGCAAAGATGTTTGCGATCGGTTACTTGCAGGAGCCGGATTCGAATGCGGGCTGGATCACATTCCTCGTGTTAGGGTTTTTCTTTGTGATGGTGGTTGTCGGGTGGCTGGCCAGCCGTGGCAGGGGGGAGCGTGCCCAGGCGCCGCCCGAAGCGCGTGTCCATCCCGAAGAAGCAAGGCCCGCAGACGATCTCACCAGGATCGAGGGGATCGGTCCGAAAGTCGCGGAAGTCCTGAACAAGGCCGGGGTCAGGACCTTCGATGGGCTGGCGCGGGCCGACCCAGGGGAGGTCCAAAAACTGCTGGATGAAGCCGGCCTGCAGATGATGAGTCCCGAAGGCTGGATCGAACAGGCCAAACTGGCCGCAAAGGGCGACTGGAACGGGTTCGAAAGATTACAGGGCGAGCTGAAGGGTGGAAGGAAGATGTAGGCGCAAAGAAAAGACCCGATGAAGATGGGGTCTCGTTGTCTAACCCTGGCCCAGGTAACGGGCGATCGCCATGAAGATCGTGGCCAGGATGAGCGCCGCGGCCGTGATCGTTGAATAAGTACCTTGTTGTTTCTGGATCGCCTGCATTTGCCTGACCTGATCGGGAGAAGGCTTGCCCTGCATCTGTGCACCGAGCTGCGCCATGGCTTTCGTCGTGCGGCCGATCATGATCCCGAAGATAAAGCCAATGAACGCGAATACGGCGCCCACCCCAAGGCCGATCGCGAAGCTCGACCGCAGCCAGGCCTCTCCAGCTCGCGCATCCAAGCCATATAGGATCAGACCTGCCAGAATCGTTGCGCCGGCCGCGATCGACATTCGATTGCTGAACTTCAGATTGTTCATCAAGTGCCCGACGAATCTTTGGCCTGACTCTCCGGTCGCGCCAATGGTCGGGGCAATGAAGAAGGTCATCACCAGTGTGCCGCCCACCCAAAATACGCCGGACACAATGTGGATGATGCGAAGCAGCCAGATCAAGTAGATCATTTTCTCCATCTCCTTTGCGAGTGTTCGATATAGACATCAAAACACTGGGCGAGCAGGTGAGATGCGCGCCCTACTGGTTCCGCCACAGATAGCGGTTGATACGGACATCCGTCAGGCGGAAGCCGATCCGCTGATACACAGAGATGCCCATCTCGGTGGAGAACAGGACCGCATACGTGTAGCCATCGCGGTCGCGCGCGTCGAGCAATGGTTTGAGGGTGATCGCCGCGCCGATGCCTTTGCCGCGCGTCGACGGGACGGTCGCCACTGCATAGACGCTGGCAACCCCTCCGCCGTTGAAGAGCATATTGGTAGCAACCGGTTTATCGTCTAAATACCCGACGAACATACGCCAGGGCGTTTTCCCGGCGCCGATCGCGAGGGTCGCGTCCACCCAGGCCTGCCCGGCCCATTCGGGGATCTCGTAGGTCTCGACAAATACCTTTTTGAAGTCGTATAACTCTGTTTCGTTCGAGACTTCTCTGATAACAAAACCATCGGGAACTTGCTCGAGCACAGCCTCATTCATGCGGCTGAGTTCCGCGACCATGCATGGCGATCCCTGCTCCGTGGAGAGAATCCCCCGCGCCAGCTCCTGGGTTTGTTCCGCCATCGAGATCAGGCCTCGTCCGGCAAGCCGTTCCTCCAGATTCCGGGGAGATGTGTTTCCGCCGGTCCACCAGAAGAAGTAGGGCGCATCCTGGCGCTTGAACCAGGCGATGGTCTCATCGATCGCGGCGTCCGCTTCGGCTTCGGAGAGCCGCGTTCTCCAGACACCCTTGAACATGGGGTTCGTCGGAAAGGTCAGGTGGCGCGACAGCTTTTCTTCTTCGACCAGCTGTCCGCCGGGGAGGTTCGCCGCCATCGCCCGGAACAGGTCGAAGAGGTTTTCAAAGACCGCCAGTCCGAGCTCTTCGTCTGTTGCCAGTTTGAGGATCGAGTTTGTTCTCATAGGATCTCCTTGCGATTGAGGTGGTTATCGCATTGCTTGCGCCAAGACGCTGGCCACCAACCCGAGCCAGTATGCAACCGTATAATAGACAAACAAAGGCTGCCTGCCGCGCCGCCAGAGCAGGTAGGCAGAGAGCAACGCGAGAAACGCGACAATAAATAGATCCAGCCCGATCTCTTCAAAACCGAGATTGGCAAAGATTCCTGCCCCTAAAAAGAGTGCATTGAAGGCCAGCAGCCCGATATCGGCGCCTGTAAGATTTTCCCGGTGTGGAAAAAGATTCTGAAAGAATAACAGGGCCGCATTGACCATGACAAAGCCTGTAAAGAACACCCAGTGACTGAACTCGTCGTCGTTGAAGATCACAATCCGGCACAGATCGCTGTTGGGATCATCCAGGCAGAAGCGAACATGCAGGTAGTTGGTAATCTCATGGTTTCCATAACTCGCGCCGAGCAGATAAAGCCCAATGATGAAGACCAGGTTCCAGGCCATGTGGGCGCGCCCGTCGCGCGCAGGCGAATCGTATTCGATCGTCTTCTTGAGGAGATAAAAGGCCACCAGACTTATGAGCGGCAGGACGAGCATGTTATTGAAATCCACCCAGCGCAGGAATTCGTTTGGCAGGACATAGCCGAGCGTCCACGTGCCCAGGCGGTTGATCGAGACCAATACTGCGACGACGGACTGAACAGCCAACAGGAGATGGATCTTCTTCATTGGATTGCCTCTTTCAATGCCTTATAACCCTGATACAGGGCTTCCTCCTCTTTGACCAGCAGCGGGCTGTCTTCTGGTTTGCCCTGGTTCACCCAAAGGTCGGAATATAGCATCCCCATAACCCGTTGATAAGCGGCCTCCTTGAACTTCTCCGCGGTCCCGCCATAGACTTCTTCATACAGGCAGGCCACCGCGTCGACCAGCTCCTGATTCTCCGCGTTGCCGAACAGCCTGCGGTGGATCACCCACCACTTGACATCACGTTTCGCAGCCTCCGCAGGATCGAAGTCTTCCTGGTGAACATCCTTGATGAACTGGTAGAAGCGTCTCATGTAGGACTCGGCCTTCGGAATATCATTGTTCGGGAACGGGGCTGCGGCCATTTCAGCGCGCGCCACCAGGTACGCGGCATAGACGGCCTGCGGCCAGGAAAGAGCAAAGGCCTCCTTCACCATCCCTACAGACACGCGGAAGAGCTTCAGCCACTCCTTCCGGTAATAGGCCACGTAATTTTCCTTCTCATAATGCGCTACTTTGCGCGGATCGAAATTACGGATGGGATTATCGGGTCTCATAAAGAAACTCACCTTTCCACGATGAAATCTGCCTCGGCTGCCTGCGACTGTGATCTGCCGCGCAACTTCAGGAACAGGACAGTTGCCAAGGTCACCGTTTCGATTGCGGCTGAGATCGCAAACGCGGCGGGGATCGCGACCACTCCCAGGTTCGGGAGTAGGACCGAGATGAGAAGGATGCGCAGGACCAGCTGGCCACTGTTGGTAAATAGCGGAGTGCGCGTGTCGCGCAGGGAGATCAGGCCGCGGGTGATGACTTCCGTCCCAACGTAAAACGGCAAGCCGATCGCGTAAGCCACGAGGACGCTGTAGGTCAGGTCGCCGGCCGCGCGGGTGAACTCACCGTGCTCGAACAAGATGCGGATCGTGGGACGCCCGAGCACAAGCAACGCGCCCACTGCCGGAAGCGCCAGGGAGATGGCTGCTCCCAATGAGCGCACGAGGATACGGCGCATCTCGGCCCAGTTCTCCGCCTCCGCCTGGGCAGCCAGGCGGGGGAAGGTCGCCTGCCCGATGGCTTGTCCCAACAGTGCGATTGGCAGACCGACCAGCAGGAAGGCATTATAGATAGCGGCCAGCCCGGCGGGATTCGGTGCGCGCGTGGCGAAGGCCGTATCCACGATAAACCCGGCATAGTTGACGCTGACCGAAAGGCCGTTGGGGATCAGCAGCCGCACCACCTCGCGCAGACGCTGATTGGCCAGGTCGAACAGCAGGCCGACGCGCTGCCCCTGGCCGCGCAGACCGGGGGAGAGGATCAGCACCTGCAAAAGCGCGCCGCCGATCACGCCCATCGTCGGGCCGAAGATGCCGAGGTTCGGGAACAGCTTGAGGGCCAGGATAGAGGCGATCAGGCTGATGTTGTGACTGACGACCGAAAGGCCGGTCAGCAGGAACTGGTTGCGGCTGTTCAGCACGGCCGTCGCGACGCTGCCCAGGAGCAGGATCATCGGCTGGATGAGCATGATGCGGGTGAGTGTCACGGTCAGGTCGGAGGTCTGCGTGTCGAAACCCGGCGCGAGGACGCCCTTGACCAGAGCCGGAGTGAAGAGCTCGACGGCGAGGATCAACAACAGGAAAACCGAAAGCAGGGAGGTCAGTACGACACTGATCAGGCGCCAGCCCGCGGCCTCGCCCTCTTTCTGCCGGGCGTTCAGCAGCACGGGAATCATCGCGCTGGAGAGGGCGCCGCCGGCGATCAGGCTGAAGAGCGTGTCCGGCAGGCGGAAAGCGGCATAATAGGCATTTGCCTCCAGGCTGACGCCGAACTGCGCATTGAAGAGGACCTGGCGCACCGCGCCGAGCGCGGCAGATAAAAAGAAAGAAGCCATTAAGATGAAACTCGCCTCGCCGACGCTGTACTCGCGCGTGAGCAAATTTCTCAAGCTAATGTTCCGCGGAATCGCGGGACGGATGACCTGGACTCTGCGCAGGATCCCTGAGGGCGCGAGCCGCAATTGTTCGAGCACATCCGACGCCAGGGCAAAGCCCATCCAGGCGCTCTGCGCCAGCGCGGTCACGCTGCCTAACAGCACTTTCTGCGGCCTGGTTGTTTCAGAAGAAGGAAGGGAGATTTCAGCAGCCAAGGGGTCGCCTCCAAATTCAAGTAAGCGTTTCAATTCACGAGAAGACGCATCGCCCGACGCGTCTTCTCGAGCGTACACCGTGATCCGATCAGGAGCCGGGCATGGGCATTAGCCCCAGCTGCATCAGCATCCCGGCGGCATCGGGATAGGTATGGACTTCCACTGCTTTGCCATCTTTGAAACGGGCAAAATAGGTCCCCTTGCCATTCACCATCTTTCCGGTGGCCGGAATGGGCGGCGCGCCAGGAGCCAGCTCAAGCGGACCGCTGTTCGTCCCGGTGAACTCCACCTCTGCAGCAACTTGATCCTCATCCGCCACGCGGTTTTTGACGGTGATCTTGAAATCCGGGAAGGCCGAGAACCAACCCTGGATATACTGGCGGACGGCCTCCTTGCCCTGGAAGGGCTGAGGGCTGCCTACGTCGTGCCAGATGATGTCGTCTGACAGGACGGCCAGTGACCGGTCGACATCGTGAGCGTTCCAGGCAGCGATGTTTTCTTCGTCGAGTTTGAGATTATCTTGAACGGACATATTGATCTCCTCTTTTTGGTTGGCCTCTGATGAGTAATCCTACTCACCTTGAGACACACAAACGAATGTTCATCACGACAAACTTTTCAGATTATGAATTCCTCAATAGGCATCGCCTTCTTTCTGTAGGTCGGATAGTCAAGCCGAGTATGTCGGACTGGTAGTCCGACTCGGATGCGGTTGGATGACCAACACCGCATGATTTGCCAAGCAAATCCCGGTGGGTGCAGGTATCCGACCTACTCTGCTGGGAATGACTCGCCTTCGCTTTGCCCGGAGGCAGGGAACGAAAAGTGCGCCTGCACGATCAGCCACTGCCCTCCTCGATGCTCGAGGACAAAGGTAATCCGCGCGGGCAGCGCCATCTCCTGGCCATCGGCCTTTAGTCGGAACGAAGCGTCTGCTGCTGCCCATGCGACGGGACCCGCGGCCGAGATGGAAGTCCATTCATAGGTCACCTCTGCGGAATCGGTCTGGGACCAGTCGCGCTCGGCCTGCGCCTGGATCTCGCCTAGACCGAGGCGCTTTTCATCCGCGCCTGTGCCATACATCACGACATCCGGATCTGGCGCGAATGCCGAGGACAAGAGAGTTATGTCCCGTTTGCCATACGCTTCCGCCACTTTGTCCAGGACAGCCCGGACGGCGGTTTCGGTGGTTGCATCTGCTTTCATCGTGAGTTCCTCCTTAATAATTTTACGGTGTAAATTTACAGTGTATAATTATTGGTCCTTGCCCGGTGGTGCTCAATGTACGCCTGTAGGGGCAGATTCGCCTGAGGGCATCACGCCGAGTTTTGTAAGGATCAATTCTGCCTCTGCAAGCATGGCGCCAGCATCAATGGAAATTGATTCCTGCCAGAGGACGCGTTCGACGATCTGGCTGAAGCGATGGAAACGAAACGGATCCTCGAAGACGCCCGCGCGCGCCAGCGCATGATAGAGCGCCACCGCATCCCAGAGATCGGCGCATTCGAGAGCCATCGCGCACCGTTCGTGTCTGGCGATGTAATGGTGCATTCCAAAAAGGACCGAATCATCCAGAGCGGTAATCCCTTGTGCGGCTGAGCCATGTTCCAGTGGCGCTGCGCCTCGCGCAGCTGCAGCCGGGCATAAGAGAGAACTGCATCTTCCTGCACCATTTCTCCCGAGTCGATCCGGACTATGCGAGGCATGGCGACCCCTAGACAGGGACAACGCCCAATTACTGCATCAGGCCCAACTGGTCGATGATCTCCCAGTGCTCGACCGATTGACCGTTCTTGAACCGGTCGATAGCAATGCCCGAGACGAACACCTCTTTGCCCGTCGGCGGGATGCCCATCAGATCCCCTTGGTGTGTACCGCGCACCGAATAGCGAGCGACCAGTCTGTCACCTTCGACGATCAGATCCTCCACATCGACTTGGAGATCCGGGAAGGCGGCCAGCAACGCCGATGCGAAGAGTTTCCTGCCCTCCCGCCCGGCGGGCAGACCTGGAGGCAGCGCGTGATCGATCAGGTCCGGGCCGAAATATGCCTCGAGAGCCGACAGGTCTTTCTGGTTGAGACCTTTTTCGATGAAGTTTCGAGCAGCGGTTTTGTACTGTTCGGACATGGTTTGTTCTCCTTTTCTAAAGTTTGGTTATTCACAAGATAGGGCAGCAATGCAGTTGCTGGTGGAACAATCTCGCTAAAGAGTCGTCCTGGCTTGCATCAGCGCTTCATGGAACCAGCGAGGCGCGGGGGAAAGGATGTGTCCTTGTTGATCGGTGATGGGCTTGCGCCGTTCGTCGCCGGGCAGGCCCGGGTCCACGCGCAGAAGTGTATGTTCGTGGCTCGTGTCCGGGATTTCGCTTGCATAGAAACAGCTCGGACAAAGATAAAAGACCGGCGAAGTGTTCATTTCTTCTCCAGAGAGATCGTCTTCCTGCTCCAGCCTTTCTCGTATCGAAGATACCAGAACAGCATCAGCGCGGCAGAGAGCGTGAAGAATCCCTGCCAAACCCAGACCGGACCGAACGGAAGGCCCGTGAGATACAGCCAGTAGATCAGGTTGCCGAGATTGCCCAATGCAATGTGGCCGAGGCTGTAGGATTTCAGATTCTTTGTCTTATAGGCCTTGAAGAGCATTGGCAGGTTGCTTGTCATAAACATGAGAGTCGATGCAAAACCAGCGACCACTTGTAAATTCTGGATCTCCATTCTGCTTTTCGTACTCCTTCTCAAAGAAGATCACGTATACTTTACCTGTATGCATTGCTCGTTTTCCAGTCCATTTATTGCTCAATTTGTATTCAATCCTCTCCTAAGAGGAACTTTTGAACCCGGTTATGCAGATAATCGCTGACATAAATATCGAAAGTGTTAACTCCATTAGGCGACCCTTTCAATTGTGTTTGACCAGAGTGCGAAACCGATCCAGGCTGCGCCAGCGCCCCACAAGACAGCCCCAAGCAAGGTGAAAAAGGTAGGAAAAGGCCCCAGCGGTTGTGGTGGGAGCATGAATAGCGCTGCACCCAGGATTGCCAATAGCGCGGCACCGCGGGGAAGGATGCCCGCGCGGAATGTTGAAATACCCAGGAGTATATAGCCCAAGCCAAAACCGAGTATTCCAATCAGCAGCGGCAATGAAGTAAAGATAGGACTTGTTGGAGTGAACAGGTTCGGCGTCGCTGAGGCAAATATTGGATAGACATCCCCGGCAACGATGCCGCCGGTAATCTGGATGGCCGTACCGATGAAGGCGATGATAAAGCCGATCAATCCCAGCGTGCCCGCTTTTGCTCTGAGGACGGCATACCACCCAACTGCACCAAACAATGCAAAGATTGCGCCGATCCAGTGGAATGTGTGGGCTAGTGTCGATTGGCTCGTCGTGATGACTTCTGGCGCAAAAAAGTTACCCAGCGGATACAGCGTGATGAGAAAGAGAGCAATGCCGAGGCCGCCTAGGACCAACGAGACTCCACTCCAGCGGATCAGATTTTGAGTTTTCATTTTTATGCTCCATTAAAGTCACTCGATTTCCATTCAAGACTGGAAAGGCTTATTACTTCCAGGGTGGTCGGTTTTCCTGCCCATCCGGTCATATAAACTTTGTCCCCACGGGCCTGGCGATCACGCTATCGAAGATTTCATCGCTGCCGTTGATGACTTGATGCAAAATTTGAGGTGGGACTTCAAAGGCATCTCCCGCCTGGAGCGTATACTCCTTCTCGCCGAACTTGACCTTGACGGTTCCAGCCAGAATGATCACCATTTCCTCATGATCGTGCACATGCGGCGGGCTGGCGGTGCCGGCTTGCATCTTGCCGCGCCAGGCCATGATCTCCCTTGCCCCGGTGCTGGGTGCGATGGGCTTGGTCATCATGTTGCCCTGCATTTCAAAGGTCTCAGCACTCTCTCCATGTACGATTGTCAATTCCTGCCTCCATGAATTAGGTGTTTTGGATCAAAGTTCAGGCAGCAAGCCCATATGACGGAGCATGCCGGCCAGGTCCCAGATATATTGGCCGCGGACGATCAGGCCATCCTGTACATCGATGATCGAGACACCTCTGATCTCCATCCTGCGTCCTGTTGGCGGGATGTTCATGATCGGGCCCTGATGAGTCCCCTCCGCCACCCAGGCGATCGCGAGGCGATAGCCTTCCGCGACGGTGCTGGTCACTTTAAATCGCAGGTCAGGGAATGCGCTCCAATAATTTTCCAGCATCGTGCGCAGACCATCATGTCCACGCAGGAGGGTGGCCTGGCCGATATCGTCGCCGATGCATTCGGGAGAGTAGAAACGGAGGACTTTCTCGATATCATGAGAATTCCAGGCCTCATTGATTTTTTCGGCATACAGGGCAAGATCAGCGGTCATAGGTCTCCAAAAACAAAACTGTGGCTGTCAACAGACAACCACAGTATAGGATCAGGGACTGCTCGATTTCCAGTCCAAAAACTGCTCACTTTTTGCTCAATTTTCCATCTGCCGGAGTGGCCCGTCCAGCAGTGCAACTGCTGGAAAACAAGCTTTTGTTCAATTTTCACCGACCTCCTCCCGCCACAGGATCTCGGTCAAGCGCTGGACGCCGCTCGTGAGATGTCTGCGGTAGGTGCTGAACGGTAGGTCGAGCAGTTCCGCCGCGGCCTCCTGATTGGGCGCGGGATGAAAGTAGGTCTGGTCGAGGGCCCGGTACAGTTTCTCGTCACGCGGGTGGACGCGCAGCGCCTCGGCTGCCTCCCTGATCCTAGCTTTCAGGATATCGATTCTTTCTGCAGATGATTTGCTTCCTGCCTCTGCAACCAGCCTGGACCGGAGGAGAGGATTCCCCGCCAGCCCGCCCGGACGAGCAAAATCATGAAGGGCCTGCTTGAGCGCGTCCCCAAAGTCCTCGCGGCTCAAAAAGATCACCGGCCCGGTAGCTGCCGGTGCCGGCGCCTGCCCCGTTGCCCCGACTTCCTTCTCTGCCAACCGCGCGATCCAGACGGCGGGCGTCATGACGCGCCAGTCGTGGCCATAGATGCCGTAGCGTTGGCCGCCAACCTCGAAATCGGCTTCGGGCAAACGGGCCAATTCAGCGTAAGCCAGGATCGCCGCCCAGAAATCGGGGTCGGCGCAGGGGAAGAACGTGAATGCCAGGCCGGGGGTCGTCAGATAATGTTTGGCAACCTGGATGAAGATCAGGCTCTGGATCGGCGAGATGCCCTGGTAGCTATCCCTGCCCATCCAGAAGCGGAACAGGGTCGCCACTTCCTGGGCGCGCAGCGGCGCGTGGCCCGCTAGATAGTCCCGGGTGGCTTGCACCGCGGGGTCGAGTTTGTCTTCTTCCTGGCCCATCTCGTGCAGCGGCAGCGCGGAGACAAAACCCAGCAGCGATCCCTCGGCGTCGCGCCACACGGTGACATTCTGAGGGTAGCGGCTGAACCAGTGGGCGGCCAGCCTAGCCGATTCTGTCCCCTCATGTCTTCTGACCATCTTTTCCAGCAGGGGCAAATCCCGCTCTTCCACTGTATAGGGAATCATGCTCCCTGTGGTCTGCCAGTCGAAGAACGAGCGGATGACCGCATTCTCGCGGTGCAGGAAAACGGTATCGAGCATCAGACGTTGTTGGGCCAGACCGGTGGTCTGACTTAAGCGGTCGGTGTAGAACTTGCGGGCTCGGTTGTGAAGCTCCACGTACCAGTCCGGGTTGCGCCAGCGGAGGTCCGCGGCCAGCGTCTCGCGGGCCAGGTCGTGGGGGAAGATCCCCTCGGCGCCGGATTCGATGAAGGAAAGCCCTCGCAGCCATTCGAACAGCGCGTGAACCCCTTCGGAGGCCGGACCTGAGGTGGGCATCGCCAACATCTCTCCAAGCAGGGTCTCGGTGGTGATCCGTACCAGCGCGCAGGCCTCCAGGGCGGCCCTGTGGGCCGGTCCCGGCACCTGCTGGACAAAGCGCGCCATCAGGATCTTCACCACGTCCGGCGATTCTTCGGGGTGCAGAACGACATGGCCGCGTTGCGCGAAGACCTCGGCCACCAGGGACAGGGCGAGGGGATGGCCATGCGTGAATTCCAGGATGCCGTGCTGGTAGTCAATAGGAAGGCCGCGCTGATCGAGGAAAGCGCGGCTCTCCTCCTGGCTGAGGTTGCGCAGGGAGATGACGCGCACCAGGTCCTGCCAGCCGGCATCGCCCTGCCAGGCCGCATCGGGCGGGTTGCGGCCTGCCAGCACTGTCAGGACCGTATCGGGGAGCTGCGGCAGAAAAGTCGTGCGAAGCCAGCCATCGAGCGGGGTGAGAGCCTCATACGTATCGATCAGGATCACCGTCCGCTGCGGCGCGGCGTCCAATACGTCCGGGATGGAGGCTCCATGATTGACCCCAAGGGACGCGCTCAACGCCTCGATGAAGGCGTCTGGCGAGAGGTCGATGTGACGCGCGTCGAGGTAAATCGGCCGCGCTCCATGCTCCTCACTCAGGAGCGCGAACTCCTGCAGGAGCGTCGTCTTGCCTACCCCGCCCGGGCCGAAGATGTGAAGGATGAAGAAGGGAAGATTGTCCCCGCTTAGGGCAGACTTGAAGACGGAAAGCTCACCTTCACGCCCAACGAAACGGGAGTGACGTGCGGCGCGAAGACGGTCAGCCAGGTTGCGTGGCATGGCTTTTCTCATCGTCCTCTTTCGGGTCTGCTATTGGAACACCTGGAATGGGTATCTGTTACGCTGCATTGATTTTGCCGATGGCCTCTTTTGCCAGTGTATGCAGTTCCCGGTCGGCGCGGTTCGATGCAATTTCCTGAAGAGCGGAGAGCGCCCACGGACCCTTCAATTCACCCAGCGACCGGATGGCCTGCTTCTTGACCTCACGCTCGGGATCGCTCAGCATGTGCAACAGGATGGGGGCGACACGTGCATCCCTGATCTTGGAAAGAGCCTGGATGGAATGGATCCGGATCCACATCTCGGGGTGGTTCAACGCCTCGACCAGCACGTCGACCGCGGAGGTGCCGAACCCGGCCAGCGAGTCCGCCGACGCTCTGCCGACCTCGTGATGCAGGTCGTAGAGCCTCATCCCCAGCGGCTCGATGGCGCGCGGATCGCCCAGCTTGCCGAGCAGGATCGCCGCAAACTTACGGACCGTCCCTTCCTTATCGCCGAGCGCTTCGATCAGAGGATCGACTGCCGCCATCCCCATCTTTTCGATGGCCGACAGCAGATCGCCTGCGGCGTATTCGCGCTCATACCACCAGAACGAATCGTGCAAGGCCTCCATCAGATAGGGCAGCGCGGCGGAGTGCTGGGTGTTCCCGAGGGCTCTTGCCGCGGCCTGGCGCACTTCGATGATCGGGTCGTCGAGCAGGATGTTAGTGATGTCGTCGAACGTGGAGGGATCGCGAAAGTATCCGAGCGCCAAGCAGGCGGCGCCACGGACTTCCGCCTCCTGATCCTTCAATGCGCCCAGCAAGAGATGGATTGCTTTCGGGTCGCCGATTTTCCCCAGGGCCAGTGCCGCACGCGAACGCACGGTATAATATTCGCCCTGTAGCGCTTCCAGTAAGTGGGGAACGGCGGCGCGGTCTTTGCCCATCCCCAGAATCTCGGCGGCGCGCCCGCGCAGGATGGGATGGGCCTCGCGCAGAAGCTTGATCAGCGTGGACGATGCAGAGGGGATACGGGCCAGGATCTGCTGGTACAACGGGAGCAGGTTTTCGTCCCGGGTCTGGAGCGCTTCGACCAGCGGAGGCACCGTCTCCGCGCCCAGGCGGACCAGCTCCTGCGCGGCGCGCTCGCGCCGGGTCGCATCGGCAAGTTGGGCAATCAGCCGTTTGGCTTCGCCCTGCCTGGAGCCGGTCAGCCAGTTCATATTCCTATTTTACTGTCAAGTGGATAGGAATTGATAGAAAATCCGACGAAAATTCTCTGATATAATTTCTTGAGTAGCACGAGGAGAGCACATCGTGGCGCTTGTAGCGCCATGTTATTTTGCCTGTACCCCACGAAGAGTTTTATGGAGCATATGCATGAAGAAGGAACAACAACTGGATCTATATTATCAAATGGTGCTGATTCGCCGCGTCGAAGAGCGCGGCGCGGAACTCTACCAGGCCGGCAAGATCGGCGGGTTCATGCACCTGTATATCGGGCAGGAAGCCGTCAGCACAGGTTTGATCGCAGCCCGCGAGCCGCGCGACCGGGTGATCACCGCCTATCGTGACCATGGCGTTGCGCTGAACTGCGGGATCTCCACAAATGAAGTGGTCGCCGAGCTGCTCGGAAAAGCCACCGGCATGTCGAAAGGTAAGGGCGGTTCGATGCACATGGCCAGCGTGGAGAAGAACATGTGGGGCGGGCATGCCATCGTGGGCGCGCACCTGCCGATTGCCTCGGGGCTGGCGCTGGGGGACCAGTATGCCGGCAACGATAACGTGACGATCTGCATGTTTGGCGATGGCGCCACGAACATCGGTTATTTTCACGAAGCGTTGAACGTCGCTAAGATCTGGGGCCTGCGCGTGTTATGGGTCTGTGAGAATAATATCTACGGCATGGGGACCTCGGTAGAGCGGGCGTCTGCGGTTTCCGAAATCCGCCAGCGGGCCGAAGGCTACAATATGAAAAGTAGCCGCGTGGACGGCATGGACGTCATGAAGGTCTACGAGGCCTCGAAGGAAGCGATCGATGACGTCCGCGAGAATTCGGAGCCGTATCTTCTCGAGGTCCTCACCTACCGCTATCGCGGTCACTCGATGGGCGACCCCGAGCGCTATCGCAAACAGGATGAAGTCAAGAAGTGGCAGGAGACCGACCCGATCGGAATCTTTCGCAAGTATTTGACCGAAAAGAAGATCGCAACTGCGAAGGCGCTCGACGAGATCGACGCGAGGGCGGAGGATGAAGTGGAGCAGGCCGTGCAGTTTGCCGAGCAGAGTCCCGAGCCTTCGATGGATGAGCTCTTCAAGGATATTTACGCGGACGGAACCGCGCCGCAGGAACCGGCCCCGGAAGATCAGGTCGAGGTGGCTGCTTCCTGAGCCTCGGGAATTATGGGAGTTTGAATATGGCAAAAATTACGATGCGCGAGGCGATCTCGCAGGCACTCATGGAAGAGATGGACCGCGATCCCGCCGTCTTTATTCTCGGCGAAGAGGTCGGCGTCTGGGGGGGCACGTATGCCGTGACCAAGGGCTTTTACGATAAATATGGACCGGACCGCGTCAAAGATACCCCGATTGCGGAGGCGGCCATCATCGGCGCGGCGATCGGCGCGGCCCTGGTCGGGCAGCGTCCCATCGCGGAATTGATGACGATCAACTTTGCATTTTCCGCGATGGATCATATTGTCAACCAGGCGCCCAAGCTGCGCTACATGTTCGGCGGCCAGTTCTCCGTCCCGATGGTCATCCGCGCCGTGGGCGGGGGCGGCCGGCAGCTGGGCGCGACCCACTCCCAGACCCCGGACGCGATCTTCGCTCATTTCCCGGGCCTGAAGGTCGTCTCGCCGGGCACGCCGGAGGATGCCAAGGGTTTGCTGAAAACCTCCATCCGCTCGAATGACCCGGTCCTCTTCCTCGAGCACGCGACCATGTACCAGGTGCGCGGCGAGGTCCCGGATGAGGAATATCTCATCCCGATCGGAGAATCCAAAGTGCAGCGTGAAGGGAAGGACA
This sequence comes from Anaerolineales bacterium, assembly GCA_035708785.1. GTDB lineage: Bacteria > Chloroflexota > Anaerolineae > Anaerolineales > Villigracilaceae > Defluviilinea. Next base: position 16,085 of record DASTFG010000581.1, on the reverse strand, counting down.
TTACGATCGTCACCTACTCCAAAGGCCTGGAGCTTTCGATCAAGGCTGCAGAGGAATTATCCAAGGAGGGCATCGAGGCCGAGGTCGTCGACCTGCGCACTCTGCGTCCCCTCGATATGGATCCTGTGCTGGAGTCTTTCAAGAAGACCAACCGCGCGGTCGTGGTGGAAGAGGGCTGGAAGTCTTACGGGGTGGGCGCAGAAATTTCCAGCCGCATCTATGAAGAAGCCTTCGATTATGTGGATGCGCCCATCCGGCGCGTCGCGCAGAAGGAAGTGCCGCTTCCCTATAACCGCACCCTGGAACAGGCCGCGCTCCCGCAGGTCCACGATGTGGTCGATGCGGTAAAGGAGGTCTTGAAATAATGGCTGAGACGATTTCCATGCCCAAGCTGGGCTTCGACATGAGTGAAGGGGTGCTTGTCCGCTGGGTCAAGAACGAAGGGGAGGATATCAATAAAGGCGACGTGCTGGCCGAGATCGAAACCGATAAAGCCACCGTGGAAGTTGAATCGTCTGCCGCGGGCGTGGTGCGGAAGCTGCTGGCGAGCGAAGGGGATGTCGTCCCGGTCGGCGCGGCGATTGCGATCGTCGGCTCGGCGGACGAGAAGATCGAAGAGCCGGAGGCCGCTGAGAAGCAGACAGAAGCGAAGGCGGACCAGAAGCCGCCGCCCCCCAGCGAGAGCGAGCTGACCAAAGAGGAGGAGAAAAAGCCCGAACCTGCTCCTGCTGCCGAGGCAGAAGCTCCCGAGCCGGAGGCGCCCTCCGCCGAGGAGACGGGCCGGATCAAAGCCTCGCCCCTGGCCAAAAAGATCGCCCGCGATAACAACCTGGATCTCTCGCGCCTTGAGGGCAGCGGGCCGGGTGGACGGGTCGTCCGCAAGGATGTGGAAGCCGCCCTCGAGAGCGGCGTGACGAAGGCAAAACCGGCCGCAGCCCCGGCTGCGGCGCCCGCGCCTGCGGTTGCGCCGGGCCCCCGTGAGGATGAAACGGTCCAGCTGACCAAACTGCGCCAGGCCATTGCCCGCCGCATGACCGAATCCAAGACCGGCGTCCCGCACTTTTATGTAACCCACGAATACAACGTGGATGCCCTGATGGCGATGCGGAAACAAGCGAATGAGTATCTGCCCGACAACGAAAAATTATCGGTCAACGATTTCATCATCAAAGCCATGGCGCTGGCATTGCGCGAGTTCCCGAACCTGAATGCGTCTTTTCAGGGAGATAAAGTCGTGCGTCACGGCGCGGTGAATATCGGCAATGCTGTTGCTGTAGAGGGTGGCCTGCTGACCGTCGTAATCCGCAACGCGGATCAACAACCTGTGCGAGCCATCTCTGCCGAGATGAAGCGGATGGCTGCCGGCGTCCGCGAGGGCAAGGTCAAGCCGGCCGATATCGAAGGCTCGACCTTCTCGATCTCCAACATGGGTATGTTCGATGTGGAAAACTTCTCCGCGATCATCAACCCGCCGGAAGCCGCGATCCTGGCGGTTGGCTCGGCGCGGCAAGTCCCGGTGGTCGAGAATGGGGAAATCAAAATCGGCTGGCGGATGAAGGCGACCATCTCCGTGGACCATCGCGTCAGCGACGGGGCGGAGGCCGCGCAGTTCATGCAGGCGCTGGCGAAGTACCTCGAACAGCCACTGCGGCTGTTCGTGTAGGTCGGACTGGTTGCGCACGCCGCGAGCGGCAGCCCCCGCGAAGCGGAGGGGATAATCCGACTCTGCCTTGGTAGGTCGGGTTGCCAATCCGACCTGCTACAAACTTGCATTTTTGCGAATGCACGTATAAAATCGAACCACAATCAGTTCACGTTGCGGCCTTAAAGCTGGGCATTCGATTTGAATGCCATACTGGAAAGAAGGTAGAGCATAAGAATCGATTGCCGGTTCTATCTTAGGCCAACGCTCTTTCTCATCCCCGTTTTCATATTATCTGCATGTGCGTCAGCCGACCCTGATTGGGTCTATGTCCCCCGGGTTCCGACCAGCACAACAGTGGTGGAGCCCGCTGCTGCCACGCAGCCCATCGAACCTGAATCTCAGCCCGCTCCCGCGGAGACTTTGTTTCCGGCGCGCCTGGCTGTCGTTCGGACAAAGGCGAAGCTACGGCGGGGCGGGGCTGAGCTCGAGGTGCAACAGGCCCAGGCGGCCGATGTTCAGGTGGACGACGAGATCGAGGTGGTCGGGCAGGAAGGGCAGGCCGAGCAGAGTTATAGTATTCTGCACTTCCCCGACTTCCTCAATTTGGAGCTTTTCAGCAATACATCCATTGTCCTCAGGGACGTTAGGCAAGGGGACGGAGGTTCTACCGATGTAACGCTGCAGCTCAAGAGGGGGCAGATATTCGTGCATGTCAATGAGCAGTCGATTACACAGGTCACAGTCGAGACCCCGTTCAGAACCATAAAGACGCTCATGGCAGGCACGGAATTCGATGTTTGCCACAATGAACAACTCACGTGTGTTTTGGTCAAGAGGGGCGCGGTGGAAGTCAGCGCCCAGGGCCGGAAGGAGATCGTCAGGGCTGGATCGGCCGGTTTTGTCCTGAACGAGCAGCCGCCCTCTCCCCCCGTCTGCGCGCCGGCCGCGGCATTCAGCGCCTGGGAGGAAAATTTCCGCCGGTCGGCCAGTGCCCCGGCGCTCGAGGACGAGATCGCCAGGCTGCCGCAGCAGCCCTGCCCGGTGACGGCCGCAGGGCTCCCACTGGATGCGCGCATCCTGTACCTGGACCATTTCACGGATCTTTCTGGCGGCTGGGAGCAGGGGGAGACTCCCGATTCCAGCTTTGGCTATTCAGAAAGGACATTCTATAGGGTCCAGATCAAGAGTCCCGAGGTCCAATATCTGGCCTTCATTCCCGGCGAACCGGATTACGATGATGTGAACATCGACACAAGAGCGTTTATCGGGACAGGGGCCGGCGGCGACTTCCGCTTCGGCCTGGTCTTCCGCCGGACGGGCGAGCGGTATTATGCTTTCGTCGTCTCGCCGCCGACCAATGCCTGGTATTTTCTCAAAGGTACGCCGGATGGAGTACAGACCCTGAAGCAGGGCACAGATGGCGGCGCGCTCGATCTGGCGGCCGAAGATTGGCTGCGGATAGAGGTGGACGGCCCGAACTTCCTCCTCTTCATCAACGGCCGCTTCATCGACTGGGTCCGGGATTTCGATTACACGCGCGGCGAGGTTGGCCTTTTTGTCGAGACGCTCGACAGCGACGAGGCGCTGATCCACTTCAACTCACTCATCGTCTGGGAGATGCCGCCCGCATTGTTAATCCCCAATACGGGCGGAAGAGAATATTGTTTCAACGGCAGCGATGACGACGGCGATGGATGGATCGACAGCGCAGATCCGGACTGCCAGCGACCGGAAATTGCCTTAATCCTGACGTCCTTGCCACCCCTGCAGCAGCCCACCAATACACTGTTGCCGACACATACGCCAGAACCTGCCGATACACTCACGCCACGTCCGACGAATACACGCCCGCCAACCCGAACACCCACACTACGGCCAACGAATACAAGAAGGCCCACGATCACACCCACGCTAAGACCCACGAGCACACGCCGGCCTACGGTTACATCGACGTTGCGACCCACGAGTACACGTCGGCCTACCGCTACCCTTACGCCGCGACCGACGAATACACGTCCGCCCGCTCTGACATCTACACCAAGACCAACGAGTACACAAAGGCCTACACTTACACCTATGCCACGGCCCACGAGTACCAGACAGCCTACTCTTACATCTGCGCCGCAGCCTACGAATACTCGGCCCCCCACGAATACGCCTGTGCCAGAACCGACGAATACTCGGCCGCCCACGAATACACCGCAGCCAGAGCCAACCGCGACAGAACGGCCAGAGCCAACTGCCACGGAACGACCAGAGCCAACCGCGACAGAACGGCCAGAACCGACCGCCACGGAACGGCCAGAGCCAACTGCCACAGAACGGCCGGAACCGACCGCGACTGAAGCACCGCTTCCCACCGAACCGCCAGAACCCACCGCAGCAGAAGAGCCGACTGCTACAGAGGCGCCGACAACCCCATCCATTCGGAAGCTTGCCGGTCTACGCCCAATCCGTAGGCTGGACTGATCATCCGACTCTTATAGATAGGTCGGATTACCAACTCAGCATGATTTGCCACACTCCCCGACACTTGCGCCCGGGGCATGTGTGCGCCTGTGCATAGCCGCGCAGCGCTAAGTGCAGGTGAGCAAATCACGGTAGGTGGGGTGTCCGACTAAGAGTCGGACGGAGATCAAGGCGTCGGCGTCGCGTTGAGGGGACAGCCTTCTCCCGGATAGGAGAAACTGTTTACCTGTACACCGTCCAAATGGACGATCACTCTGACGGGGAAGCTGAGGGGGGGTGTGATCGTACAGGTCAGCAGGGATGGATTGACCGGATTCACGTCACAGGCAGCCTCCTGGTCGGCGATGAGAACCACGAGGTCGCTATCTGTTAAGTCCGGGGGCGATTCGACCATTCTGAAATTGATCGAATTTGTGGATGGATCACAGCTCGTGACAGCGCCCGTAAGCAGGGGCACGCTGGAAGACGTGCCTGCGGTCGCAGAAGCCTGTGCAGTGGGAGAAACCTGCGGGATGGGAGAGGCGACCGGGGCTACCTCTGCCGTGGGAGTTGCCTGTGCGGTTGCGATGCTCGTCGCGGGCGGCGAGGTACTGACACCCGCCGGGGTGGGAGCAGGAATCGTCGGGGAAGAGCACGTAGTAAGATATTCCTGGTTTGGCAAATATCTCTGCCACTCCGCCTCCGTCAGGTCGCGGCCGACAAAGGCGCAGGTCCTGTTGCGCCAGGACTCAGCATCGATCTCCCATAAACGCACGGTAAAGTCCTGGCCCCCGGAAGCGAGCAGCTTGCCGTCCGGATGGAATGCCACGCTCTCGACGCTGTCGCTATGACCCGATAAGGGTGCACCGAGCTCGATGGGCAATTGCGGGTCGGTTACATCCCACAAAATGATCATGTTGTCCTCGCCGGCCGAAGCCAGCGTCTTGCGATCCTGGCTGAACGCGACGGTCTGGACAGCCTCCGTGTGCGCGGATAGAGGCGCGCCGAGCTGGATGGGCGACTGCGGGTTCGAGATATCCCATAAGATAATCGTAGAATCATCACTGCCCGACGCTAATATCCCGCCATCCGGGTGGAACGAGACGCTCTTGATATCATCGGTATGCGCGGAGAGTGGGGCGCCGAACGGGCTGGGCGACTCCGGGTTCGAGAGATCCCACAAGATGATCGTATCATCGTCGCCACCTGACGCCAGAATCCTGCTATCTGGGCTGAACGCGACGCTCTGCACATCATCGGTATGTGCGGTAAGAGGCGCGCTGAGCTGGCGCGGCGACCCTGGATCCGAAACGTCCCACAAAATAATGGTATCATCCTCGCTCCCGGAAGCCAGCAATTGACGATCCGGACTGAAGGCGAGCTCCTGCACCGTCTCTGTATGGCCGGACAAAGGCGCGCCGAGCGGAGTGGGCGACCGCGGGTCTGAGATATCCCATAGGATGATCGTTAAGTCTTCACCACCCGAAGCCAGGATCTGGCTGTCCGCGCTGAAGGCAATACTCTCCATATTTCCGGCCTGACCTGGTCCGATCGCGCCCAACTGGACCGGCTGTTCCGGGTTTGAGATGTCCCACAAGAGAATCGAGTCATCGCCTCCCGAAGCCAGGATTTTTCGATCCGGGCTGAAGGCGACGCTCTTGACGTCGTTCGTGTCGAAGAGCGGCGCGCCGAGCTGGTTGGGCGCCTTTGGATTCGAAGCGTCCCACAGGCGAATGGTTTTGTCTGCGCTGCCCGAAGCCAGTGTTTTGCCGTCTGCATGGAAGGCAACTTCCTCGACCGAGCTTGTATGCCCGGCCAGCGGCCCGCCCTGCAGCCTCGGCGAACTGGGATCGGAGACATCCCACAGACGAATGGTTTTGTCTGCGCTGCCCGATGCCAGCGTGTCCCCATCCGGGCTGAATGCTACACTCTCCACCCAGTTTGCATGGCCGCTCAGCGGCCGGCTGAATGGCTCGGCGACTTCAACATCCCACAAGATCACGGTAGAGTCCTGACTGCCCGAAGCCAGGATCCGGCCTTCCGGATGGAAGGCGACGCTCTCCACATCATCTGAATGTTCAGACAGCGGGTCTCCGAGCTGCTCGGGCGCATTCGGATCGGAAATGTCCCACAGGATGATCGTATCATCTTCACTGCCCGAAGCCAGCATCTCATCATCCGGGCTGAGGGCCAGACTGGTTACTGCCTCCCTGTGAGCAGCCAGTGGTTCGCCGATCTGGACGGGCGACCCTGGATCAGAGATGTTCCACAAGATGATGGTTGCATCGTTGCTCCCCGAAACCAGCATCCTCCCATCCGAGCTGAAAGCCAGGTCTTCCACAAATCTTGTATGCCCGGAAAAGGGTTTTCCCAGCTGCTCGGGCGAAGCCGGATCGGAAATATCCCATAAAATGATCTCCCGTAAACTGCCCGAAGCCAGCATTTGGCTGTCCGGGCTGAAGGCCACAGTCGACACACCCTCCGCATGCGCGGATACAGGATCGCCGAGCTGTACAGGCGACCCGGGATTGGAAACATCCCACAAGATGATCGTATCGTCGTCGCTGCCCGAAGCCATCAGCCTGCCGTCCGAGCTGAGGGCGACGCTGTTCACAGCGCCTCTGTGAGCATCCAGGAACCGGATCAGGTTAGGGCTGTTCAGGTTCGCGAGCAGGTTGCTCCGCGCTTCAGGCAAATCCGGCCGCCGCCGATAAGCCTCCACGCCCAGCAAGAGAGAAAGGACATAGCGATTGTTTAGCTGAGCTCGTGACTCCTGCACAAGCTGGTGCGCCAGCCCGACCTGCGCTAGATCCTGGGCCTGATTGCGTTCCTCTACCACCTGGGTGCTGGCAGTTTGCAGTTGCTGGGCGTTCCGGCTGGATTGTATGCCAAAGAAAAGAGCGAGCAGGAATGCGATCGTCGCGACGACCGAGAACATCGTGATCAAATACCTTTGCGTGCGCTCACGCTCTTCCTGGGCTCTCAGCTTGCGGCAAGCCTGGAGGAAGTCTTGTTCGACTTTCGTCAACTCGCTTGTGGAGACGGTTTCTTCTATATTTGCCAGATCCTGGCCGCGCAGTAACAGCCCTTCCGAGCGGCCCTGTTGGTCCCACAGGGCCGCCTGGCGCTGGAGCACGCTGGTATGCTCCTCCTCCCATTTTCTGTTATCTGCAAGAATCGGTTCGATCAGCCGATCGTGAGTCAGCTCGTAAAAGGTAACACTGCCGCGCGTCTCGGCGCGCACCAGGTCGCCTCGCTTGACGAATTCCTGAACGACATCGTCGTCGAGTCCGCCGCTCGTCCCACCGGGTTCCTGCGCTACCAGGTTGCGGTATCCGTCGGCTGTGATCAACCGGCTTCCAAACCAGGCGCGAATATCGCGCTCTTTGACCCCTCGCGTTTTGGCTTCCTCCCCCTCGGCCACCGCTCTGACGCGCTCGTTATAGTAATTTCCCAGGGCCTGGTTGACATCTCCAACGTACTGGTCGAGGTGTTCCTGCGTAATCCTGCCGCCATCCTCCGGCAGCTTTTCCCATAAGCTCGAGCACACCACCTGTAACTGGACAGGCTCCACATACTGGCCGATCTGGGTCTCGAGCGTGTCATCGGGCCTGCGCACCTTGACGCTGCTCAGGTCATTGACCAGTTTTTCGGCCACGCCTCTTGCGAAGGGACGTTTTGCTCTCGCAGCCGGCTGTTTCACCGCCTCGATCGCGGCCTCGTGGCTCAGGCGCTGCATGTAATAACGCACCCGCAGCCTGCCCGGCAGGAGATGCACATATGGATCCAGATAGGCAATGTAATCCTCGCGCATCACCAGCACAACCCACAGGTTGGGATAGTTTTGCATGGCCCGCGCCAGCTGCCTGAAAAAATCTTCGCGTTTCATCCAGGCTTCCTGGTAAGTACTGAAGAGCTCTTCGAACTGGTCGATGATGAGAACCTGCTTCAAGCTCGGGTTGATGTCGATCCCCAGTCGCGCCAGGAATTTCGTCAGTGTTAATTTCGAGAGCACATCCTGGCCGATGTCGTGCTGGAGCAGGCTGCTGATGAGGTTGTAAATGTAGATATTGTCGACATCCAGCGCCGAGAGCGACCCGCCTCCACGCCCGATCGGCAGGACCCGGTATTCTTCCTCGGCCAGCAGACCGGGAATCAATTTGGCGTTGATCAGGGAGCTCTTGCCTGCACCGGACTGGGCATAAAAGAGCACCAGTCTTTCCGAAATAACCAGAGACAAAAGATCGAGGGCCTCCCGCTCGCGCCCGAAAAACAGATTTCTTTCATCCGTCCGGAAGGTGCGCGGCCCCACGTAGGGATTCTGCCCGGCGCCGTTCATCGCTGGTGATCCTTCCATAACCCCCAAAGCTCCTCGACGAAATGCTCCGAGCTTTTCCACTCGATCTCAAATTTCTTCATGTTGAAATAACGTCTGAGATACCTCAGGATCTGCGGATCTTCTCTCTTGGGCTTAAGCTGGATGCAGATGCCCTGCTTTGCCAGCTCACTCTGCCGGTAATTCAAAATGAAGCGGAATAAGACACGGAAGTCCAGCTCGCGGAGATGGTAACCCATCAGGAGCAGATGTGAGGTGGCCAGGGCGCGCCGCAACCTGGGCGGCACGATCGGTTTCTGGGTATCCGTGTCCGAGACCACCGAGACCAGAAATTTCATGTAATCGTCCTCGCTGAGCACCAGCGAGCCGGGATAGTTCTCCAATCCAAACAAATGATAGACGGCCGGTTCGGTCGGCGTGGGGTTGTAACTCGGATCCGGGTCATGTTTCAGGACGATGGCATCGTCGTACTCCCGGCCCGGCTCCCAGAAGATCACCTGCGTGCGAGGCTTTTTGCTGTTATTGGAGACGCGCTCGAGGGCGCGCTCGAGGAAGTCGTGATAACTGGTGGTAATGTAGATGGGGAATGGCAGCATCGCCAAAAGCGTCAGGGGGTCTGTCATCCCCTCGGGGAACTGCGGGTAGTCCAGCCCTTTGACGATGTCCGAAAAAGATACCAGATGGGAGCTTCTTTTATGTGCCTCGACGAACTCTTCATACCCATCCCTCTTTTCATTGATCTGCAGCAGCAGCCCTTTGAGGAATTCCAGATATTCCTCTTTGGCGATATCGCTGCCGTCCTGCTCCACCTGATAATACTGCGCGACCCGCCAGAGCTTGTAATCGTCGGCCATCGGGTAATGAATTTGTTCGGCCCAGATCCGCGTCAGCTGCTCGTTGATCGTCGGATCTTCCACCGTGTATTTCGACTTTTTAGGGATCAGGTCGGCGAGACTCTTCTCATCACGAAAGATCTGCTCGATCCGAAAAGCATTGCTGATGATCGGAACCACGTTGTTTATGTTCTTAAGCGATATGATCTTCTGTAGTGAACCGGTCGAATAGTCTTGGTCCATATTGGAATTCCTCAGGCTTGATCGGATCGTCACATGCTCATGGCCACGCGGAAACCTGTCCTGCCTCGGAGCTCGGGGGCTTCGGCCCTGCGGGCGCTGCAGCGGTGGGCGTTCAGGTCCTGTTCATTGGTGCTGCCGCGGACGACGCGATAGACTTCACGACTGGCGCGCAGGTCGTTGCGCCCATCGTCTTTCCAGGGGTAGGCATATTTCGCGTCCGGGGTAGTGCGCGTTTCGCCCCACAGCGTGCAGGTCCACTGCCTGATGTTTCCCACCAGGTCGAAGCAGCCGAACTCATTCTGCGCGGGATACGCGTCGACGGCGGCCAGGGCCGAAAGTCCATGATTGCACCGCTCAGAATCAAACACATCCCCCCACGGAAAGATACTCGTCCCGCCCCCGCGGCAGGCCTTTTCCCATTGGGCTTCGTCAGGGAGGGAATAGCGCCGTCCGGTCTTTTCTTTCAGCCACTCGCAATAGGCGAGGGCTTCATACCAGGATACCCCGGTGACCGGATGGTTTTCGCGGCCGGGCGGCGCGCGTTGTCCATCCCAGCCCATCGTCGAAGGCACCTGCTTCCCCGCCTGGCGGATGAACTCCTCGTATTCACAGTTTCTGACCGGAAACTTCCCGATGCGATACGCGGGAAGGTGAACCTCATGTCGAGGGGTTTCGTGTTGGGGGATTCCTTCTCCCACCGGACTTCCCATCCAGAACGGGCCCTCTGCAATGTAGATCGTCTTTGGCTCGAAGTACTCCGTGTCGATATCGTCTTCCTCGTAACCGCGCCAGCCCCGGATGGCCCGTATCAATCGCTCCATATCGACGTTGAAGTCGGGGTCGTTGCGGATGCTGATCGCGTTTCGATAGGTCAGTTTCCCCAGGCTGTCGGGTAATTCCCGGGCCGCAGGCATGGACGCATTCATCACCAGAATGGGGATGACCAGCGCCTCGTTTTGTTCGAGCCGCCGGAGCCCGCTCTCCACCTCGATTCGAGTGTAGTCTTCCGGATCAAAGAGACGTTTATCTCCGTTCTCGTCGGTGATTGCCGCCCATTGCGGCCCAATGACGACCAGCATGACATCGCAGCCGCGGGTTTCTTTTTCGAGGGTGGTTCTGAAATCCACCCCCGCGGGGATGTCGTCGAGGTCACGGAAGACACTTTGCGGCCCAAACGCGGCAAGCAGCCTGTCCTTGATGCGGCCGACAAGATACGTGCTATCCGCACGGCGATAAGAAATGAAAATCTTCATCTTGAGCACACCGCGATAAGCCTGACCCGCAGCGCCAGTGTGCCGTGCTCATCTTGCTCCATTGTTTTAACCCATGACTTGCATAAGGGATCTGGTAATTCTGTATTATAAGCCGGTTTAGCATAATTTTGGTCCTTTTTCACGGGTTCTCGGTTCAAGCAGACCCGGCCCACCGTGAGGCATGAAAAATATGATCCGGCGGTTCGTGCCAGGCCGGAAGCTCGAATCCTTGCAGTTTTGTTAGGTCTGGACTAGAATCAGTCACCCAATTTAGGTCTCTTTCATCGTTTATGGGATAGGCGTTGAATCTGGATTGCACAGGGAAGGATGGTGGACCATGCAGCTCAAATCCGGGATTTTTTTCAGGCCAGCGATGCTGGTCTTGATTCTTGTTCTCATTCTTTCTGCATGTGCCCCGCCTGCGCCGATCGGCCCTGCAGGACCGGCACAGCCCCCGGCAGGGCCGACGGCCGCGGAGCCCACTGTTGGCGTGCAGCCCACGGAGGCTGAAGCCCAGCCGGATTCCACGGAACCCGGGATCCAGGCCAACCTCGAGGTGGTGCAGTTCAGGGCGATGGTGTCCAGAGGGGTAGAGGCGGGGACAGAGGTCCAGCAGGCCCAGACGAGGGATATTCAGGTCGAGGACCGGATCGAAGTGCTCAAACTGGAAGAGGCAAAGGAGCAGAGTTACAGTATCCTGGATTTCCCGGGCTTCGTGCAGGCGGAGCTCTTCAGCGATACGATCGTCCTCCTGGCGGATGCAGAACAGCAATCAGAGAGTGTTTCCGAAATCGTCCTGCAATTCGACCAGGGACATATGTTCGTGGAAATGAGCGACGAGACCTTCACCCGGCTGACGGTGGAAACCCCCGCTGCGATCATCCGGACTCTCGAGGAGGGCACGGATTTCGACGTCTGCCACATTGGAACGCTGACATGCATTGTGGTAAAGAGTGGAGCGGCAGAAGTCATAGCTCACGGCCAGAAGGAGATCGTAAAGGCGGGTGCCGCGACATCCATCTTGGAGGATGAGGTTCCTGCTCCGCCTGTCTGTGCGCCCGGCATCATCTTCGAGGAGTGGGAAGAGAATTTCCGACGGCTGGCAGCGACCCAGGCCCTGGACCAAAAAGTGTCTGCGCTGCCAAAGACGCTGTGCGCTTCGACAACCGTGGAACTGCCCGCCTATGCCCGCCGGCTGTATCAGGATTTGTTCCGGAATTCGTCCAGCGGCTGGGATCAGGGCAAGATCGGCAATTACACCATCGGCTACGCAGAATCCGATTACTACCAGGTCCAGATCCAGGCGCCGCATGAAAAGATCCTGGCGACCGAGCCCAACAAAACGCTTTATGAAGACGTGAACGTCGACATCAAAGTGTTTACCGAAGCGGCCAGCAGCGGGGACTTCCGTTATGGCCTGGTTTTCCGCCGCTCGGAAAACAAGTACTATGCCTTGGTCATATCGCCGCGTACCAAGACCTGGTCTTTTCTCAAGAGCTCTGAGAGCAGCGGTACGCTTAGGGTCCTGAAGGACGGCAAAGAGGATGGCATCAACGGCCTGGATGCCGTGGATACCATTCGCCTGGAAGCCAGCGGCTCCACCTTTTACTTTTACATCAACGGCGAGTACATCGATCTGGTCAGGGATGGTGACTACACCGGCGGAGAAGTCGGCCTGTTCGTGCAGACCGTGAATAGTCCGGATGTGCTCATCAATTTCGACTCGATCGTCATCTGGGATCTGCCGCCCCCGCAGCTCGACCCCACACCGCTGCCCAGAGAGAACTGCTCGAATGGCAGGGATGACGACGCCGACGGCCTGATCGACAGAGCCGACCCGGATTGCGAAAGACCGGACTCGCTGCGCACGCCAACACCAAGACCGCCAACCCATACGCCGTCCCCACGACCGACGACAAGTACGCCGGATGGGCCGCCGACGACTACAGACACACCGGATATCCCGACTGATACTCCCGACATACCGACCGATACACCGGATCAACCAGATCCACCGACGTCTACTCCGGATGAACCAGACCCGCCAACCGAGACAGCGACCGAACCACCCGTAGTAGAAGAAGTGGAAACGCCAACACCAGGCTGATCCGAAGGTTGCTGGTGCTGAAACTAGAATGCTCCGAGTTTTCAAAGACTCGGAGCTTCTGATTCGATCACAAGCCAGTTTTGTCCGAACATCCGGGCGGCGATCAATAACTATACACTGTAAAGTTAATGAGAAACCTCAAGTTGGTTGCACTGGTCGCGAAGCACCCCTTGCGTAGCACGCTGGAAGGGTGCGAAGCGGGCAGTCTGACTCGTGCGGAATCTGGTCGGGTTGCCAACCCGCCGTACAACAGTTATGAAGGTGTAACCATCCCGTCCTTGCAGTTTTGTTAGTTCCAGACTAGAATGACCCAGCCATTTTGCTCTCATTTGCGGCCTGAAGGCCAGGCGATCCGCTTGAATTGCATACTCGGAGGACGGTAACACGTGCAACTCGATTTCCGGCTCTCTTTCCGGCCACAATTATTTCTCATCCTCATCCTGATCTTATCCGCCTGTGCGCCAGAAGAGCCAAATTATGAAGGTCCGACGCTGACGCCCCGCTCAAGCGCCACGCCGGTCGAGCCGACCGGCACCGCGACGGCCGGAGCTCAGGTGCAGCCAGTTTCCACTGAGCCGCTCTTCCAGGCCAGCCTGGCCGTCGTGGGCGCCACGGCCACAGTCATCGGCAGCGGGGGCAGCCAGACCGAGGTCCAGCAGGCCCAGACGATCAACGTCCAGGAAGGCGACCGGGTCCGGTTGTTCCAGCGCGACGCGCAGACGGAGCAGAGTCACAGCATCCTGACTTTCCCGGACTTCCTGCAGGTGGAACTCCTCGGCGGCACCGTCGTGGTCGTGGAGGATGTGGAAGCGACAACGCAATTTTCCACCGATGCGCGGCTGCGCCTCAACGCGGGACACCTGTTTGCCTTTCTGAATGAGCGGGCGATTGCACAGCTGACGGTCGAGACCCCCCATGCCACCATCAGGACCCTCATGGACGGCACGCAGTTCAGCGTCTGCCAGAGCGAAGAGCGGACGTGTATCCTCGTCAGGCGGGGAGCGGTGGAGGTCAGTGCGAAGGACCAGAAGGAGATCGTCAAGGCCGGCTCCGCGGGCTTTGTCCTGGACAACCAGCCGCCTTCTCCCCCGGTCTGCGCGCCGGCGGCCTCGTTCGTCGCCTGGGAGCAGAACTTCCGCCGATCCGCAAAGGCGCCGGCCCTCGATCGCGAAATTTCCAGGCTGCCGCAGCAGCCCTGCCCGGTGACCTCCGCCGGGCTCCCGGTGGATGCGCGCATCCTGTACCTTGACCATTTCACCGATCCCTCCGGCGGCTGGGAGCAGGAAGGGGCCGATGGTCTCACGGCCGGCTACGCGGAGCGGACGTACTATAAGGTCCAGATCCAGGCTCGCGAGACCCGGTATCTGGCCTTCATCCCCGACCAGCCCGAATTCGACGACGCGAACATCGACACAAGAGTCTTTGCCGGGACGAACGGGGAGGGCGACTTCCGCTTCGGCCTGGTCCTGCGCCGGACGGCCGACCGCTATTACGCGTTCGTCGTCTCGCCGCCCACCCGCACCTGGTATTTCCTCAAGAATACGCCGGACGGGCTGGAGATCCTGAAGGACAAGATCGGCGAAGAGGCGCTCGACCTGGAGGTGGAGGACGCGCTGCGGGTCGAAGCCCAGGGCCCGAACTTCCTGCTGTTCATCAACGGCCGCTTCGTCGACTGGGTCCGGGATTTCGATTACACCCGCGGCGAGGCCGGCCTGTTCGTCGAGACGCGCAGCAACAAGGAAGCCCTGGTCCACTTCGACGTGCTGACCGTCTGGGAGCTGCCGGAACCCGTGCTGACGGGCCCGGGCGCCAGCGAGAATTGTTTCAACAACATCGACGACGACGGCGACGGCCTGGTCGATACGGTCGACCCGAACTGCCAGCGACTGGACCGGACCCGGACGCCCGTGCCGACCAGTACACTCCGCCCGACCGCTACGTTCCGGCCGACATTTACCGCCAGGCCTACCCTGCCGCCGACCATCACTCCTACGAGGCCCACGAACACACCGAAGCCAACCCGAACGCCGAGAACCCCAACCGCGACACAGCCACTACCACCAACTCAGACGCCTGTTACACCAGCGACGAATACAAATCCGCCACCAGCCACTGTGACCGATCCACCGCCGGCCACTGCGACAGAGGAGCCAGAGCCAACCGCAACCGAGCCGCCGGAAGAACCATCGCCAACACAGCCGCCGATCATCGTAGACCCCACGGAAACCGAGCAGCCGGCAGAACCAACGCCCACCGAGCCGCCCGTCGAGACGCCGCCAACAGGCCTGCTCATCACGCTGATACTGGCCGGGCTGGTCGGCGCGACAAAGCTCCGCATCCGTAAGTAAGCCCGAGGTGACCCGTTTGGCTGGCCGAACCACTGGCTCCGTGTCAGATCCTTCTTTCTCTCCCCGAAGCGACCCATTTGCCCTGTCCATGGCCCGCAAATTGCGGTTTCGCGCCCTAGTAACACGTGTTACCTGCGCGATTTTCGTCCTGGCGGCCTGTGTCCCGGCCCCACCCGTGGACGATCCTGTGATCGCGCGCCGGGCGAGCCCCACGCCCTCGGCCTCCCCGGCCGCGCCGTCCACCGAGGCTGGGGCCCGGCCAGATACGGCACCGGCTCCGTTCACGGCCCGCCTGGCCGTGGTCAGCGCAAGCGCCAGGGTGCTCAAGCCTGAAGGGTCCGCGACCGAGCTGGGCCAGGCCCAGTCGATCAATCTCGAGCTGAACGACGGGATCGAGGTGGTCCGGCCTGAGGGAGGGCAGGCGCAGAGTTACAGCCTCCTGCACTTCCCGGACGTTCTGAACGTGGAGCTCTTCGGCGGCACAAGAGTCTTCCTGACAGGCATCAGGCAGGGGGAAGGCGGCTCGCCCGAGATCACCCTGGACCTCGACGACGGCCACCTGTTCGTGCATCCAAATGAAGAGAGGGACACCCGGGTCACGGTCCGGGTGCCCTATGCGACCATCAGGACGCTCACGAACGGCGCGGAATTCGACGTCTGCCGGGACCCGCTCCTGACCTGCGTGGTGGTCAGACGCGGGGTCGTCGAGGTCGTCGCGCAGAACCGGCGGGAGATCGTCAAGGCCGGAGAGGCCAGCGTGGTGATGCGGGACCAGCCTCCCTCGCCGGCGATCTGTGCGCCCGCCCCCACGTTCTCCGTCTGGGAAGAACGCTACCGGCACGCGGCCGGTGCCCCCGCGCTCCAGGAGGAGA
>DASTFG010000580.1:0-10830 GCA_035708785.1 Anaerolineales bacterium | reverse complement strand
TGATGGGGCCGGTCCAAAGGTTGAGTCCATCGGCCAGCGCGGCTATGAATTCGTCCAGTTGAGCAGAAGCCTCTTCACTGAGGGCATCGCCCTTCACGAAACCGATCGCACTTGTATCCGGATTATTGATATCAGACCAGTCCGGACCAAGCCACTGGAAGTTGGACTGGAAGTTTCCTTCCGCTGCGGCGCTAATGGTCTCCAGATAGGCGGGACCCCAGTTGAAGTACGGAACACCCAGACAAACGCTGGGACCTTCTTCACAGGCGCCGATGTAATCATACGGAACGGCATAGACTTCCTGGCCAGCCTCTGCGGCTTTCTGCGCCTCCGTCAGACCTTCGGTCGTGTCAATGCCGGAGATGATCACGTCGTATCCGCTGTTGATGAAATCATTGGCTACTTGCGTCGGATCGGAAGTGACGCCTGGAATGTTAAACCAAAAGCCTATCCAGGTAACCTGGAACTCGAGGTCGGCGGGATCATTGCCGAGATATTCCGTCCAGCAGTGCTTTGCGCCCAGGTAAGCAGAGGCGGCGAGGCGGCGAGTCTCATCGTTGATCAACGGGCCGAGGTAACCGATCTGTCCTGTGTTGGTGGAAAGCGCGGCTGCACAGCCGGCGATCATTTTGCCATATTCCATACGTCCCATGAGATTGACCATGTTCGGGATCTCTTCGTAGGCGCGCCCTTCAGGCCAGACTTGATCTCCGGAGGCCATGATGACATAGATATCCGGATTAGCCTTGGCGAAAGCTGTGGATGCGTCTTTCATGTCATCCGAATTGAAGATCACCAGCTTCGCTCCCTGTGAAACCAGCTCTTCTGCAAGCTGGTCCGGTGTGGTCCCCTGGCGGTCGGCAGGATTGACCTTGTCGAGATAGATCATTCTCGCCCCAAGTTTCTCTTCCACATACTGGCCAGCCTCATAGTGAGCCTGACTCCACCCATGGTCATTATAAGGACCGACGAGGAGCATACCGAAAACGAATTCCTCTGCCGGGGCTTCGGTTTCTGTGGGTACTGCGGGTGCCGCCGGTCCACAGGCAGCGAGAACGAGCACGAATGCCATCGCAAAAAACGCGAGGCGCATAAGGTTTTTACGCATTGTCTTCTTCTCCTTGAAAAAGTGTAGGTCTGAAATAGACAGCGAGCGGGATGTTATTTGATTTTCGGTGCGCCTCCTTTTTCTGATCAGGATTCGATGTCTATACAATTATACAGGATGGTGCATTCTTTTATATATATATTGTATGACAAATCACAAGTGGAAGGCAAGTACATTACTCATGGATTGCAGGCGAATTTATTCTTTACTTCGGATAAGACTTCACCTCTTTCCTCATCAGCAGTTGTCTCTGCTTCGATCCGTTCCCACAACATACAGAGTAAACGCCCTGCCACTTCGTTCTCCTTGAAAGCCTGATACGACTCTTCTGACAATTCATGAGCACGCTGCCACTGCCCCACGTGTGCATAGCCTTCAATAAATACGAACCATTCAACAGGATCTTTCGGATCCTGGCTCAATTCAAATGCAGTATTCCCAATCTTGACTACTTCTTCCCAATCACCGAACTGCCGCGCCAGATCGGCTCTTTGAAAATAATAGCACCACCCATGTGGGGGTTCAGGAGAATAGATTTCCGGCATCCTCGCACGCGGCTCGTTGATGACCAAGTCCGGCGATGAGATGTGCGCCGCGAATCGCATGAGACTCGTCTCGCGGATCGTACGGTTCCTGCCCTCGATTTCGGGATCCAGCACCCGCAAGCAGCCAGGTGGGGCATAATAGAGCGCCAGCGTTTGAGAGGTGTTTCCATTGAACTCTCCGGAAAGATAGTCAAAGTATATAGGGATATCTTTTTGAAGCGCGGGCAGCGCATTACGGAGTCGAGTCGTCGGGTAAAAAAGCACATATTCGACATGGCCACTGTGATTGTCCGGCGCATAGATCCAGTTCAAGGCGGGGCTCAACGAATTATCGGCATAAAAGTCAAGCGCGCCTTCGTTCAATAACACAAGTGTATCGGGTCTGATACCCGGCGCGCGCCAGGTCAATTGCCAGAACAGATCCTTGTGTGTGTTCCAATCATCGCGATAGTCCTGGGCCCACAGGAACTGTCTGCCTGCGGCAAAACCCACCAATACAATGATCAAAAAATAACGCAGACTCTGCCACGGGATCAAAGAGATCAGGCCCATCAGGATCAAACTCACTCCAAGCATGAACGGCAGGGTAAAACGATTCGCAGGCCAGGCCAGGGAAGGCTCGAAGCC
The DNA here is from genome assembly GCA_035708785.1 of Anaerolineales bacterium. Lineage (GTDB taxonomy): Bacteria > Chloroflexota > Anaerolineae > Anaerolineales > Villigracilaceae > Defluviilinea. The sequence continues at coordinate 8,550 of DASTFG010000580.1, read as the reverse complement.
GATCAACCAAAAGGGCCAGCCCGCCACCAACACCGCCAGTATCCCAAGGCCGGCTGCATACGCCGAATCCTTTAGCGCTTCGCGATCCATCCGATGGCGATCCCTTGAGAAAAGCAGGAGACCCAGCATTGCGGCGATCATTGCCAAAAACACAATCACGAAATAAGTTGTGGGAGCACGCCCTTCGATCAAGGGATCGGGAAAACGAAAAATCTGCATCCACGAATCTCGAATGACCAGTCGCAAGGTCAGCAGAATGCTTTCCACTAATCGGATCAACGCTTCAAGGGGCGCAGTTTTCAACTGCTCCGTTAAGCTGATCCCGTAGACTTGATTGTTGAAAATAAACAAACGCGATAAAGCTGCCAGTACGAGCACCCCCAAATACGGGATCCACAGACCCAGTGCACGTTTGATGCGGTCTCGAGTCTTGATGGGTTCATCACGGAGCGCCGTCCAGATCACGCCGATACGGACCAGCTCCAACGTGAAGAAATATTCCATCATCCACAAATTGAGTGCGGACGATAGCATGCCAATGGATGTCCACAACCAATACCGGTCTGGCTGATTGATGGACCACAGCATGCAAAGAAGCGAAAACAGGAAAAAGAACAGGACAACGAAGAAGTGGCCATAAAGAAAGGACGCCCATTGCTGGTTGAAGCCGGGATACACCAGAAAGAGAAGTGCAATGCTCAGGGCAAAGCGAGGCCGACCCATCCACAGTTGACGCGTGATTCCCCAGACAGCAACCGCGCCCAGCCAGCGCCAGACCAGCGCAAAGATTTGCCAGTAAATGGGCTCCTGCGGAAAGATGCGCGTCGTGATTTGATACAACACCCCCCAGACCGGGCGGTTGGTGGAAAAATACTCGGTCAGCGCCTCAGGACCCAATTGATACCGAATCCAGGAGATGGGCAAATCGTCCCAATAAAAACCCAGCTGCGAGATCAGCAGACCATACGAAAGTACGGCGACAATCAGGAGAATGATGGCCGGGTAGAATCGTCTCATCTTATCCCGTACAGGCAAGTATATCTGTGATCTCATTCATGGCGGCGCCTCGTTCCGGGCTTCCGCCTGTCTCGGCTTCGATGCGTTCCCACAGCCGGCACAGCAGCGGGCCAACATACTCTCTGGATACTCGATACGATACCCTCGATAGTTCGACTGCCCGCTCCCAATCCCCTGTATGTGCGTATCCTTCGATGAACACAAACCGCTCAACCGGATCGTTCGGCGAATCCTCCAGCCTAAAGGCTCGATCGCCTAAAGCAGCGACTTGGTCCCAATCCCTTAGCTGGCGTGCAAGTTCTGCTTTTTGGAAGTAGTAGCACCATCCATGCTCGGACTCAGGAGCGTAAAGAGCGGCCGGCATTACTCCTGTGCGGCCGCCCTGGATCATGGACACGTTGCTCAACACAGCTGCATCACGCAGCAGAGGCACAAGGAGTCTATTTTCTGAATCAATCTGCGGATCCAGAACGCGTAAGCAGCCTGGAGGCTCGAAATTGATTACAACCATCTGTGAAGTATTTCCATGAAAGGTCCTCGCCAGATAGTTTTGCTCGAAGGCCAGACCAGGCTGGAGGTCCGGCAAGCCGCGATGGAGCCGGATGGAGGCAAAGTACAGGATCTGATTCATCTCCCCCGGGCGGCTATAGATCCAGTTCAGGGGCCCGGAAAGTGAGTTGTCGCTGAAGTAAGTCACTGGCAAGTCGTTGGTCAAGATCGTTGTATTCTTCTTGAGCGACGGGATGCGCCAGCTCATCTGCCAGAACAGTTCTCGCTGCACATCCCAATCCCGGACGTAGGCAATATTGGTCTCGAACTGTTTCCCGATCGAGAACGCGACCAACAGCGATAACAGTCCATATTGCAGCTTCGGCCGCGAGCCCAGCAACCCGATCAAAGCCACAACGATCAGGCTGGACCCGAGCATAAACGGCAGGGTAAAACGGTCTGCAGAAAAATGCAATTGCGGCTCGATGCCGACCAGCCAGAACGATCCACCTGCAAACAGCCAGGCGGCGAAGCCAAGCAGGAGCATTTCCCTCACCCAGGCTGGGCCGTGTGGTCCAGGTCTGTGAAAGTAAAGCAAATAAACGGCAACCAGGAGAGTAGAAAATAAAACAATCATAGCAGCAAGGACAGTCACCCGCAGACCAAGCTCGGAGGCGCTCGCTGCTTCGAATGGGAAGAACCAAGCATGGGGTACGGTCTCCCAGAAGGACAGCAAAATCCTTCTGAACAACGTGGCCAGTCCCAACAGCGGATTCTGGCGAATCAACTCCAATGTGACGTAGCCGTAACTGGCGTTCTGGTTCTCGAAGAAGAGCAGACGCCAGAACGTAACCGCAAGCATCAGGCCGAAATATGGAAGATAACGAATCAGTGCCCGGCGCGTTTTCTCCCTCCATTCTCCCTCCAAAACAACCCAGAATAATACAACCCGCAAAAATTCCAGAAAATAAAAGTATTCCATGGTCAGCAGATTGACCGCGGAGAAGGCGAGTGCGGCAATCGTTAATGAAAGGCCTCCTTCCGGTTTTCTCAGCGCAAGGGCGGACAAATAAAGCGATAACAGAAAACAATTCAGAACAATGTAGAAATGGGTATACATCAGCGAGATGAAATTCTGTCCGAGCCCGGGGTAGACCAGAAACAGTAAACTCCCCCACAGCGCAGGCCGCCGATCCTTAGGCCAGACCTGCCGCAGCAGCAGCCAGACCAGCAGCGCCGTCAGCCAGCGCATGATTACCATCAGTAACTGCCAGCGCCAGGGAGATGGACCGAGCAGCGGCATCGTGACCTGGTAGATCAGGCCCCAGAACGGGCGGCTGGTCGAAAAGGTCTTCGTCAACGCGGCGGGGCCCAGCCGGTAGTAGATCCAGGTCCAGGGAGCTTCGTCCCAGTAAAAGCCGCGCTCCCAGAAGAACAACCCGTAGGCGAGTACCGCAACAATAAATAGCAGAACCGGTACGCTGCGCGGCGAGGAGATCATGGATTGGAACTTTTCCGAATATGCCTTCATGCCAGAACCAGTTCCATGCGATGACGCCGGTAATGGCCTTCCGAGTATGTTTCGATAACTCGAAAGCCTGCTTTCTCATACAGCGAAATCGCAGGGCTGTTCAGCGTTTCAACACTTAGCAGGACCGAGTGATAGCTCCTCGAGCGACTTGCCTCGATGAACGCGTGCAGCAACTCTTTGCCGATCCCCCTGTCTCTTTGATGCAGGGCTACACCGATATAGGTGAGTTCTACCGCTCTGCGTTCCATTTGTAGATGACCGGGAGGAAGAAGCACAGATGCGGCGAGCTGCAGCAGCACAAGTGGACGAGTAAAGGCTAATCGAAGCATCTGAAACAGGAACCATGCAAACGGCCTGCGCAGACTTGAATTGATCTTTTCCGGGTGAGGAGAACCTACAGCCCATCCCAGCAGCTCGCCCGAGGGTGATAGCGTGCAGAAGCCTATCACAGATGGATCATTCTGCGCGACCTGATAATATCGCAAAACCATGGGCAGACCCAGGTCCGAGAGCAAAGTGGGCATGACGGAAAGATGGAGCGCAGCCAGATCTCTTATGCCCTCATCGCGCAGTTCAGTCAGCGGGACAATTTTGTACTGCATAGGAGGCCTACGCCAGCCCTTTGATTAACCATGGCCCGAGCGGACGGACGACAAAAGCAGGTAAGCGTTTCCAGATCCAGATCGCGAACTGGAATTTCGGATTCTTCTGATTGAGTTCCGGCAGCGCCTGCCCAGGCCTCAGCCCATACCAGTATGCCAGAAGTTGTTTGCGCGGCTTCCATTTCATTTTAAATGTTTCATTCCCAGAACCGATCAGGCTGCGTCCCAGATCAAAGTCCTTATACCCTTTTTGACTGTAGCGTTCGATCACAGACCAGTATAAAAACTCGCCTGCATATTCCGAGCGAAAACGCCGCAAGATGTTCGCATGCAGATTCGTTACGAGCTCGCCCTGAGAGATGAAAACCCCTGCACCCGCCAGCTCTCGACGCGGGCTATACATAACGGCCAGTTCCAGTGCGTCACCCAGGGATTCGGCCATGGCGTGCAGGTAAGACTTGCTGTGATACGGCGAGCCCAGCTCGTGCATGCTGCGTGCCAGCCCTTCATGCGCATCATCCAGCAGATCGAGATGACCGAACTTAATCGAGAATCCTTTCTTGAGGGATTTGCGGATGTGGTTGCGATGATCGGAGCTATAGGCGCTCATCAATGTATCAGGATCAGGCAACAAGTCTATGCGGTACGTGGCGTAGACCGGATGCTGGATCCAGCCCTCGGGCGGAGTCTCCTCCCCCGTCTCGAACCGGACATTGACATAATCCACACGCAGATCCTTTGCCAGCGCCCGCGCCTTTTCCAACAGAGCATCACGTACAGCAACAGATGCATAGGCGAATCCTCCATAAGACCCAAACGGTGAAGTCGTCAGGTAATCGCCGAACAGCGGGTGCCGGACGCGCGCCAACGCGAGCCACCCGGCGGCTTCATTCTTTGCCAGAGCTGCGAGCCGGTAAACCGGGAATCCATACACGCGCCGGACAGACATCATCCATGGATCCAGTCCGGTGAACCCTGCCGACCGGGCAAGAGAGTCAGGCAGAGCGATCGATTCTTCTTCCTGAAGTAGGCGGGTCTGAAACGCTGCACTTAAGCTCATGAAGATTCCGTGATCTTCAAGTATTCGTCAAGATAGGTTCCAAGAGGAGAAACAGGAAAGTCCCTGAGCAAATCTGCGAGGAAGCTGGACTTATCACGGAGAAAGGGCAGAAATAACGGGTTCAGGGCCAGGTCGCGTCTGAGGCGGTTGGAGGAGCCAGGCTTCACCAATTCATAGGGATGCAAGATGATCACCGGGCTGAGACCGCGCTTCAATTCCTGCTCGATGATCTTGAGAACTCTGGTTCCCATGACTCCGATGCTGAAACTCGACCCGTATGGAATCTCTCCACTGAATAACAATCTCAGGGAAAAGTCGCGCGGCGCGGTATAGGTTCCATTTCTTTCATGAAAGCGCAGCGTACTGACCGGGATCTCCCAAACATCTCCTTTTCGCAGGAGGATTCCCGCAGGTGCATAAATCGAGGAGCTGTATAAAAACCCCGCCTTGCCCAGCAACTGATAAGCGGCCTCGTTGATGCCGATCATCGGCGCGCGATAACCGCGCACTTTGTACTGTTTGCACCATGAGGCTGAGTCGCGCAGATCTTCTGCGAGTTCGCGCACATTCTCCAGTGGGCGATGGATCTGGCAATGCAGGCCGAGCTCGTGACCGGCGGAAATGATCTTTTGGGGAACCTCGGGATACCAATCGGCAATCTCGCCAACCAGATAGATGCTTGCCTTGGAATCGCTCAGGCGCTCAAGGATCGGATCGATGGCATGCCGGGTAAATCCCCTGTCGATCTCGCGGCGCCGGACGGGATCCTTCAGCCCATCGTACCAGCGAAAGAGCGCGAAGACCGGCTCATAGTCTATGCTCAGGAGCACGCGGGGTGGGATCGGCATAAGGCGCAATTATAGTTGCGAAGGCTCGAAATCACCCAAATCATATTGGGAGAATTCAAGACACGGGCCTAACAAGCCACACTGGCTACACGGCCTGTCAGGCTGTGTCATTTACATATCGGGAAATTTAAGGCACGATCCACGTGCCGGTTTCGCCTTTCAGAGCAAGGCCAATATTTTCAGGATTAGTGATGAGCGCCTGTTTGCCGCCGCTCTCCAGGAACCAGATGATGGCCTGGATCTTCGGGGCCATCGAACCTTTGGCAAAATGTGTTCCTTCGGCAAGGTACTGCTTGGCCTCCGCCAACGTCATCTTATCAAGCCACTTCACGTCCGGTTTGCCAAAGTTAATGGCGACTTTTTCCACGGCAGTAGAGATCAAGAACAGGTCCGCTTTGATCAGGCGAGCCAGCAGGCTGGAGGCGAAGTCCTTGTCGATGACCGCGGCCACCCCCCGATATTCGTGATCGCCAACGTCGATCACGGGAATCCCGCCGCCGCCCACCGTGACGACGATGGTTCCTGCATCGATCAGCGTTTTGACCGCCTCGAGCTCGACGACTTCCTTCGGCAAGGGCGAAGCGACGACGCGCCGCCAGCCGCGGCCGGCATCCTCGACCACGCTCCAGCCCATATCCCGTTCGCGCTGCCTGGCCTCGGTTTCGTCCATGAACGAGCCGATCGGCTTGGAGGGATTCTTAAAGGCGGGGTCCTCCTTATCCACCAGCACCTGCGTCACAACCGTCGCGACAGGCTTTTTGATGCCGCGCCGGTACAGTTCATTCTGGAGAGTCTGCTGGAGGGCATAACCAATTGCACCCTGGGAGTCTGCGCCACACACATCCAGCGGGACCTCGTGCATGCCTTCCACTTTGGCAGCGATCTCAGAGCGTCTCAGGATAAACCCGACCTGGGGACCGTTACCGTGACCGATGGCCACATCCCAGCCGGCCTCGATCATATCCGCAATATGATAGGTCGTTTCCTTGGCGGCCTCATACTGGTCTTCGACGGCCTTACGCCTTTCATCCTTGATGAGGGAGTTGCCGCCGATGGCGACGACTGCTAGTTTTTTTGCCATGTTGTCTCCTGTTTTACGCCATCGTCAGCGCCATAACGGCTTTTTGGGCATGGAGGCGATTCTCGGCCTCATCGAAAACGACCGAGTTTGGGCCGTCCATGACTTCACTGGTCACTTCAATGTCACGGTCCGCAGGAAGGGGATGCATGTAAATCGCGTCATCCTTGGCGGCCTTCATCTTCTGTACATCTGTGATCCAGTGCTCGTACTTGCTGATGATCTTGGCGCCCTCACTGGCATCCTCGGTCGTCAGCATGGCGCCCCACGATTTGGCATAGATGACATCCGCATCCTTGAAGGCTTTTTCCATGCCGTCCGAATCGGAGATCACTTCAAAGCCGGTATGGAACTTCCTGGCCTGCTCCTGCGCGGCGTCCATGATCTCGGGCATCAATTGGAATTCGGGTGGGTGCGCCAGGATAACATCCATGCCGAAGCGCGGCATCTGCAGAATCAGGGATTGAGGCACCGAGATGGGCTTCTGGTAGGAGGCTGCATAGGCCCACGAAACGACCATCTTCTTCCGGCGCAGGTCGCGGCCCTTTTTCTCGATGATAGTCATCAGGTCTGCCAGACACTGGAAGGGATGATAGATTTCGTCCTGCATGTTCAGGACCGGTGCGCGCGAATATTTAGCCACATCGCTGATGTATTTGTTGCCGACCTTCCAATCGACGTGGCGGATGGCGATGCCGTCGAAGTAACGGCCGAAAATCTCACCGATCTCGACAGGCGTGTCGCCGTGGGCAATCTGGGTGGTCTTGCTTTCGATGAAAGCAGCGTGCCCGCCAAGCTGCGCCATCCCGGCTTCGAACGAGCCGCGCGTGCGCGTGCTGCTGAAAAAGAACAGCATGGCAAGCACTCTATCGCGCAGGTAGGGATGAATTTCACCCAAGGCGCGTTTGCGCTTGAGGTCGAAAGCCACATCTAAAACGGTCTCCACCTCCTCCCTGCTAAAATCGAGGTCGCCGATCAGGTCACGGCGGCGCAAATCTGTTTGCATTGTTTTCGTCTCCTTGTTTGTTGTTATATTTCAGCGGTGGTCGAGTAGACGGAGCGCTTGGCGCACCGGCGTATCGAGACCACATATACAAACCGTCTTGCAGCAGCTTACTCATTTGTAATAGTTGCCATCGATGTGTCTCTCGCATTGCTCGGACCCACGAGATCAACGAATTATTTTGTTATTCTCAATACCTCTGCGTTCACAAATTTGCCGTTTTCCCAGTAGAGCCTTGCACCCTCACAATAGTCCACAGCATCTCCCCAGGACGGGTAATCGGCGTCTGGGAAAGAGGCCACCACGCCCAGTTCCAGGACGCCGCCGTGGTTGATGACAAGCGCGGCACGTCCGTCCGCAAGACGACTCCCCAGCCGGGCATAAAAAGCAGCAAGCTGATGCGCATATCTGGCCGCTGCGCCTCCCTTTTGTACAACTTCTGCATACAGGATGAAGGGTAAGGGCCAGGGAGCCTCTCGTTCCACATCCATACCATACGTGCTCATCAAGTCGTTCTGCTCATCCACCGCAAATCCCATAGCGATCGCCGTCTCGAAGGCGCGCGGGTGCGTGGAAGTCACCACGCGGTCAAATGGACCCAGGTTCTCTCCGACACGCCGCGCCAATGTGACACCTTCTTGTGAAAGATGATCGCCGGGCTTTGGACGGATGGAGTGTCTGCGGATTTCAATTGTTTTCACAGAATTATCACTCAATCCCGTGCTGCTCCTGAACTTTCGAAGTATCGTCGGTCAACGCGTCCAGGATCTGGTGAAGGTCCTGGGCGGCTTCGCTGAGCCACTTCACCGTGTTCCTGAATTCCTCTGCACTCACTTCCTCCGGCAGGCAGTCACAAATCTTGTCGCTCGCCGTTTGCAGCAAGTGTGCGGATGACTCCACTGTGATGATCGGTCTCAACAGC
>DASTFG010000579.1:0-5450 GCA_035708785.1 Anaerolineales bacterium | reverse complement strand
AACGGCTTGTTTAATGCGGCCCAACTCTGAATCGGCGGTGCGCCCAATTCCTTATGGGCAAACCGTCTAAGATCCTAAATTAGTTTCCGCGCTTATACGGTCTTAGCTTAAAATAGAATACCTCAATTATATGTCCTTCATTCTCCTCGGGTCAACGTGTCAAAGGTCACTTAAGGACCGTCCCGAAGGTTCTACCGGCCGGACATGATCCAGTCATCCAAAACCTTCGGGACGTTGAGACTTGTACAGGCTTCTCACCTCAGGAGACTCACGACAATGTTCGGCACGGTCACAGACCACCGCCAAATAGAGGATGACCTGAGCTAAAGAGGAGTTCACTTCCCCCATGGGAAAGATGATCTTCACCCGTGTAGATGTGAGCTGTACGCCGGTGTATGTGACCTATATCGCGGGGAAGATGACTTATACCCTGGTATATGTCCTCTGCACCCGGGTACATGTCAGTTGCACCCGGGTGTATGTGACCTGTACAGAAGGGAATATGACTTATACCTGGGTAGATGTCATATCCACCCAGGTGTACGTGACCCGCACCCCAGGGAAGATCACTTGTATCCGGGTAAAGGTGACTTGAGTCGCGGAGAAGATGACTTACACCCTGGGGAATGTAACCTGCACCGCGATAGAGGTGAGTCGGAACACGGTGGAGATGACCTGCATCACGCGGAAGCTCAGTTTCACCGTGGTAGATATAACTTAATCGTAGCTTTCCGCACACCACGCGACCTTGAGAATGCCATAAACTGCCGGTTCTTTTCACTTGCGCTCTGCCGGGTTTTCCTGTATCCTTGGGAAAAATGTCGCTGCGAGTGGCGAGAGGGCGAAGCGGCTCCCTGCACGGAATGACCCCTCGGAGGAGAGGAGTTGTTCAATGGGAGAAACGCTTTGGCGGAGGTGGATCGCTTCGCAGCGACATTTGCATTGGGAAAGAGGGGCGATCACATGCGTGAACATCCCTTGTTAAGCAATCGATTACAATTCCCCCAAAACTTACCGGTAGAAAGGAAGCAGGTGATGAAGCCTACCCAGTCCGAGCGTCCCCCCCTCTTCGAGCGACACCCCGAGAATCCCATCCTGACCGCGGCCCATTGGCCGTACCGCGCCAATACGGTCTTCAACCCCGGCGCCACGCTCCTGCCCGATGGGACGACCCTGCTCCTGTGCCGCGTGGAAGACATGCGCGGGCACTCTCACCTGACCGTCGCCCGGTCGAAGGACGGCATCTCCGGCTGGGAGATCGAGAGCGAGCCGACCCTCCTGCCCGATATCGAGAACTATCCCGAGGAGCTGTGGGGGATCGAGGACCCGCGCATCACGTACGTGCCCGAGCTCGAGAAGTATGCCATCCTGTACACCTCCTATTCCCGCAGCGGGCCGGGGGTCTCGATGGCGCTGACGGAGGACTTCCGCACGTTCGAGCGATTGGGTGTGGTCATGCCGCCCGAGGACAAGGATGCCGCCCTCCTGCCGCACCGCATCGATGGGGAATGGGCCCTGGTCCACCGCCCGGTCGGCTTCATGGGGGCTCACATGTGGATCTCGTACTCGAACGATCTCAAACACTGGGGCGAACACCGGCTGATGCTCGAAGCGCGGCGCGGCGCCTGGTGGGACGCCAACAAGATCGGCCTGTGCAACCCGCCGATCGAGACCGAGCGCGGCTGGCTGGTGATCTACCACGGCGTGCGCTCCACCGCGTCCGGCAGCCTGTACCGCCTCGGCCTCGCGCTCTTCGAACTCAACGCCCCGGAGACCTGCATCATCCGCGGCGACGAATGGATCTTCGGCCCGGAGGAGGACTACGAACGCTTCGGCGATGTCGGCAACGTGGTCTTCCCCTGCGGTCACATCGTCGAGCCGGATGGGGACACGCTGCGGATCTATTACGGGGGCGCGGACCACTGCATTGCCCTGGCGACAACACGCATCAGCAGCCTCCTGAACTGGCTGGATACCCACGGCCGCCACTACATCCCCCGCGGCCAGGGACAAGCAGAGCCGGGACGCTATCGCAATCACGATCACCGGCTCTAACCTTCATTGCTCTGCCGGATTTCCAGATCCGGCAATCTTTGAAGCAACAATGCTGCTGGCATGGATTTGACAATCCATGCCAGCAGCATTGTCATTAATCCCCGGCCTTCGGGGTATCGATGAGGGAACTCGGGATCGCGTGCTTCCCGTTGTTCCTGTAGGGACGGGCGGTCTCGATCTCGAACTTCTGCATCTCCAGCATCGACTGGAGGAACGACAGGGTCGATTCCGCGCCCTGGTTCTCGTTCAGGCGGTCGACGTGCAGCCCGTCGCGGCAGCCGCCGGTCACCTTGTCATAGACCGATACGCCGAGGGCGTTCCGTCCGAAGAACCATTCATAAGCCCGGGCGGCATGCCCGTGCCATTTCCGCTCCTGCGTGGCCCGGTAGGCCTCCAGGCAGGCGGACAGCAGCGAATAAACCTCCACCGGCTGCTGGTCGAAGTAAGAGATCTGGCCGTCCTTCTCATAGAAGCCCTGGTTGCCGATCGGCATGATCCATCCGCTTTCGGACTGCTGGATGTTGACCAGCCAGGTCAGGGATTCTAGTCCGACCTGCATCGGCTCGGGATCCTGGTTCGCCTGCGCATAGCGCAAGAGCGCCTGCGGCAGGGCCGGGTTGCAGTAGGTGGCTACGTCCTCGAACCACTTCCAATCGGGCGTCTGGTTCTCGCGGTAGAGCTCCAGAAGATTCTGCACGAGCGTCCTCTGGACCGTCGACACGGCCCGGTCCCCGGGGTAGCGCCGGAGATAACGGTCGATGCCCATCAGGGCGAAGGCCCAGGCGCGCGGGCTGGTGAAGTCCACGACGACGGGCAGCGCGGCCTCGAAGAGCCGGCCTGCCATCCTCTGCAGGCCCTCGCGCTTGGAATGTGCCAGGACCACGCCAAGCGCCCAGACCGCCCTCCCGTGGCTGTCCTCCGAGCCGACGTCCTCCAGCCAGCGCCGGTCATAACTCATAAAGTTGCGGAAGCGCTTCGCCTCGGCGTTGAACGCGTGCCAGAGGAACGCCAGATAGCGGTGTCCCAGCTCCTGGACGCGGGCCAGCGCCCGCCGGTCTGCCTCGTCCATCCGTATGTTCTTCACCTCCTCCAGCTGGACCGAGACGATCAGGGCGCGGGCGTTGTCGTCGGTGGTGTAGCCTTCGTTATAGTTGGGGGCGCTGAACACGGCATGCTGGAACATCCCGGTCTCGTCGGTCAGACGCAGTATGTGATCCAGCTTCAGGACCGGTGCCTCTTCCGCCTCTTCCTCCTTGAAACTGTTGATAGTCATCAGATAATGATCCATGAAATGCTGGCGGCGGGCGCGCTCGAGACTCTCCAGGTAGCGCTTTGCGACCGCGGGCCAGATCATGTTCCGGCCATAGAGGTACGACTTCTTGCGCATGGCATTCCGCTCCGCTTCGTTGTCCAGTAGATAGAGAATCTTCTCTGTGATGGCCTGCGGGTCGCGGAAGGGGACCAGTACGCCGCGGCCTTCCGCCAGTAATTCCTTTGCATAGCGGTACGGGGTCGAGATGACTGCTTTTCCTGCGCCGACGGTATAGGCCAGCGTGCCCGAGACCACCTGTTCCGGGTCGAGATACGGGGTGATATAGATGTCACCCGCACCGATGAACTCCTTCAGGTCCTGCAGGTCGACGAACTGATCGTAGAACAGGACGTTGTCCTGCAGACCCAGCTCGCGGACGCGCTGCTGCAGGCTTTCGCGATACGACTCCCCTTCGAAGGCGACGACGTGCGGGTGGGTCGCGCCCAGGATCAGGTAGGTCAGCTTCGGATACTTTTCCACCACCGCCGGAAGCGCCTCGATCACATACTCCAGGCCCTTGTTGCGCGAGAGCAGGCCGAAGGTCATCAATACAAAGCGTCCCTCCGCGCCGAATTTATCCTTATGGAAGCCGGGGTCGACAAAGGGGACATCATGGATACCGTGCGGGATGAAGTCGATCTTGTGCCCGGGCACGCCGTAGATGTTCTGCAGGTCCCGGCTCGAGTGTTCGCTCATCACCACCAGGCGGTTCGAGAGCCGCGCCACCTCACGCAGCACTTCGTGCTGTTCCGGGTCGGGCTTTTCGAGCACCGTGTGGAGGGTTGTTACCACGGGCGCGTTGACATTGCGCAGAAGAGTAAGGATGTTCTTGCCCCACTTGCCGCCGAAGATCCCAAACTCATGCTGGAGGCTGATCGCATCCACGGCATGCTGGTTCAGGAAGTTGGCCGCCCGCTCATAATCGAACACGTTTTTCTCCCGCAGCTCGTAGCGGACCTTTTCCGGGTAGGCATAGCCCTCGAGGGTGTCGTTCATGGCCAGCACCATGGTCTGAATGTGAGGAAACTGCGCCGAGAACGAGTCGGACAGATCCGTGGTAAAGGTGGCAATGCCGCACTGGCGCGGCAGGTGATTGCCGATAAAAGCGACCCGTTTCAGGTCGGGGATCATATTTATTTCCATACGATAAGTCTCCATAAAAGTATTTGTTCATCCTCCCGAGCGGGATTTTGAACAAAAAAGATTTGTAGATATCAAATTTTGCTGCGTTGTAATCAGATCATGCCAGACATAGCGGTAGCTAAGCAGACATCGAAAGGCGATGTAGCGAGTTTTGACAAGGCAGAACCGGTGCGGTCCTTCTTATGAAATCTCTGCTATGTATGCGCTGGACGAGCCAGATTCCTTTGCGCCCCGTTCAAAAATTATATCATATGCTCTGAAGATGCGGGCGGATCTGCAGTGTCACCACGTCGCAGCGTTTCGGCTGTGTGATCGTGTAGAGCACGCAGGCGGCGATATCTTCGGCTTTCAGCATCTTAAGTTCTGCCTCGCGCTGGCGCTGTTCTTCAGGAGAATACTGGGATTGCATATCCGTACCGACCGCGCCCGGTTCGATCAGCGTGACTTTGATGCCGAGAGGATTGACTTCCTTACGCAGTGCCTCCGAGAAGCCCTGGATTCCGGCCTTGGTGGCGACGTAGACCGAGCTGTCCTTCTCACGGACGTCGGCGCTCATCGAGCCGATGTTGACGATGTGCCCTTCCCCGTGCGCCTTCATGCGCTCGATCGCTTCGTGGGCCATCGCCATGTAACCCATCAGGTTGGTGTTGACGATATACTGCCAGTCCTGATATTCCCCTTCCGTGACGGAACCGTAGCCCAGCGCGGCGTTATTGATGAGGATGTCCAGCCGTTCCATTTCCCGGTCGACTTCCTTGAACACGCGCCGGATATCCTTCGGGTCCGCGGCATCCGCGGTCAGGCCAATGACTTCCCCGCCGGTCTCCCGGATATCGTTCATCGCATCGTTCAGTTCCTGTTCGTGCCTGCCAAAGATCATGACCCGCGCGCCCTGCGAAGCCAGGAGGATAGCGGTTGCCCGGCCGATGCCGGTCGTGCC
>DASTFG010000578.1:0-7759 GCA_035708785.1 Anaerolineales bacterium | reverse complement strand
CACCGTATGTACCGGTCTTTCGTTTTCAGCGCCATTTTCATTACCCATCTCGAATTCTCCGGCTGGGATATACGCCATGGGCATTCCATCCACATCAGAAACCCTGATACTGCCAACGCCCAATGTGGGAACAGCAATCGGGGGGTCGGTTGCGGTGCTGGTTTTGATTACCTCAGTGAAAGTTAATTGAGGTTGAGCAGCTATAGTTCCTGGGGTTGAACCTTCAGGGGTGATATTATTCGATTGGACTATGCCCTGAATGAAGGAACTGACACCATAAATTCCAAGCACTACAGTGGCCAGAACACCTGCTGAGATTCCAACAAAACGGCGATTGAGAGAACCTGCTGGCCTGACAATTTCCTGAATAGTCCTCCTCTGCTCTATCACCGCCTTGTTTGCGGCATCTTGTTCTCTCTCAACCTTTCTTTGGACATCCGCCGGAACCGGGTGTATGACAGCATCCAAGGGAACACTTAGGTATTTAGTCCGCATTCTTTCCATGGCTTCCAGGAAAAAACCAGCGGGCACTTCAAAGCCATTATAGCGATTGAGGTTTTTAAGGCCTCCCGTCAATTTATCCAACACGGAGGGCGAACTAAAGTCAAAGCCATCGAAAAATAGAGGCACAATATTACGCCTTTCCTCAATCGCGGTTTCGATCTCGCGCCGGAGCCAATCCCCTGGTTCGCTGCAGCGGTCCAGCGAGGTTGGGGTAAGAATCAGAATGAAGTGCGCTCGTGCCCTGATGTTACTGACAATGATCTGCTCAAAATCCCCACTCGGGATACTTGTGTAATCGAAGAACACATCGTATTTTTGGCTGGTCAGGTATTGATAGACCGCCAGAGCCCAGGATATATCATTGCGACGGTAGCTGATAAAAACAGTCTTCTCAATGCGTGCCATGCACTACCCCCACATCCAAAACTGCCTGAATAATTTCCATCCCAAATACAGGTGATCCAACGAGCAATTAAGAAAAGCGCTCAAACTCCGGTATTTTTTTCCAGCCATTATCTCCCTTTGTTGGTGAATTTATTCCATTATACACAAAAACCTATGCTATAATCTCGCCACTATGCGATACGAACGATCCAGCAACAGCACTTTATATATCGGTGTGCGTGGCTTCGATAGCGAGGGGCTTGCTATTCACGCGCCTGTTGCTCGAAGATAGTTCGCTTTCATCTACTTTCTTGTGCCGTGGCGCCCAGACGCCACGGCGTTTTTTTTTAAAGCCTGGACCTGACAGGTTTCTTGCGAGAAGAGAACCCATCCAGATGATTCAGAAAACCTGTCAGGTCTTTTGATAGAATTTGGAGTACCCATGATCTCAATTACCGTCTCAAACGCAACCCTCATCCTCGGTTCGCACACCATCTTCCACGACCTGTACTGGGAGATCCAGCATGACCAGAAGATCGGCCTGATCGGTCCGAACGGCGCGGGGAAGTCGTCGCTATTCAAGCTGATCACAGGCGAGCATTCTCCCGAGAAAGGCGGCGCGGTCATCCAAGCCAAAGGCGTGACCGTTGGCTACCTGCCGCAGCACCCGGAGTTCGAGCCGGAGAGAACTGCCCTTGCCCTCGCCCTGGAGGGAAACCCGCGCGTGGCGAAGATCGAGGAGCAGTTGGACCAGATCGAGAGCAAACTCGGCGACCCGGAAGTGTATAACAATGCCAGGACGCTGGAGCGCGCCCTGGATACACAACACAAGCTACTGGAAGAATACGAGTCGCTGGGCGGGATGAACTATGCCTCGCGCGTCAGGGAGCTACTCCGCGGACTCGGACTGCCGGAATCCGACTACGAGAAACCGATCGGCGCGCTGAGCGGCGGGCAGAAGAAACTGATCGGCCTGGCGCGGCTGATGCTAAGTCGCCCGTCGGTGCTGCTGCTCGACGAGCCGGATAACCATCTCGATATGCCCGGGAAGGCCTATCTAGAGAAGCTCATTATCGACTATCCCGGCGCAGTGGTCATTATTTCCCATGACCGTTATATCCTGGACGCGATCGCCACGCACATCGCCGAGATCGAGGACGGCAGGATCACAACCTTCAATGGAAATTACACGGAATACATTATCGACAAGGAAGAGCGTTTAGCCCGCCAGGAGGATCTGTATCAAATCCAGCAGCGCGAGATCAGCCGGCTCGAGATGGCGTTGAAGCGCTACAAACAATGGGTGCAGATCAACGACAAGTTTGCGAGCCGTATGCACGCCATGGAAGCGCGCATCGAAAGGATAGAAAAGATCGAGCGCCCGATCCTCGAGCGGCGCAGGATGGATCTGACGCTGAACGGCTGGCGCGGCTCGAACCAGGTGTTGGAATTGGTAGAGGTGAGTAAGTCATTTCAGAGGACTCCAGACCTCGGCGAGCGATCTCGAAGTCTGCAGACTTCGGACTCCAAACCTATTCTTGATAACATCAACTTCCTCATCCGGCATGGCGAGCGCGTTGGGTTGATCGGTCCGAACGGCGCGGGAAAGTCTGTGCTGCTGAGGCTGGTCCTGGGAAAAGAACAGCCTTCCCGCGGTGAGATCAAGATCGGGCCGAGCGTCAAGGTCGGTTACTATGCACAAGAGCACGAGACGCTGGATTTCAACCAGACGTTGATTGACGCGGTGCGGCTGGCGGGCAATATGAGTGAATCGAATGCGGTTTCGTTCCTGATCCGCTACCTGTTCACGTACCAGCAGGCGACCCAACAAATCGGGTCGCTCTCGGGCGGTGAACGCAGCCGGTTGCAGCTGGCGCTGCTGGTCCTCTCGGGCGCGAATTTCCTGTTGCTGGATGAACCGACCAACAATCTGGACATCCCTTCTGCCGAGGTGCTTGAGAATGCACTGAACGATTTCAATGGGACCGTGCTGGTCATCTCGCATGACCGGTATTTCCTCGACCGGACGGTCAGCCGGATCTTCGCGCTGGAAAATGCGACCCTGACCGAGTACATCGGCGGGTACAGCGACTACGCGGCCAAGGCAGGCGTTCACGCAGTAAGTCGGATCGGCCCCGCCTCCCGCGGAATCTTCGACAGTCCGACCTACGAAAAGGGGGATTGGCGTTAAATGGTATAATTTCAGCCCGTATGCTTCAAGAACCTTCAACACAAAAGTCGCAGATCTGCCCGACCTGCGGCACGCGGCTGGGTGAGAACGCCACACGCTGTCTCGTGTGCGGGACGGAACTCACCGCGAAAGCCGCTGCGAAATCGAAGAAAACTGAATCTGGCATGCAGGCCAGCCGGATGCCGGAGATCACGCTCAGCCTGCCGGCTGCGCTGGGTGCGCTGGCAGTCCTTTTACTGATCGGGGCCTCCGGCGTTTACTTTGGTCTGCGTGCGGGGATCGGCGGCCAGCTCAGCGAGCCGACGGCCGCGCTCACGCCCACGGTTACTCTCACGATCACGCTCACGCCGACCGAGACTCTGCCTCCGACAGCCCTGCCGACAGAAACGCCGGTGCCGCCGTTCGATTACACGGTCCGCGCCGGGGATACGTGCGGCGGCATCGCGGTGGCCTTCGGGGTCTCTGTGCAGAGTATTGTCGTGTTGAACAACTTGCCGACCAGCTGCATCATCTCAGAGAACCAGGTGCTGCAGATCCCGTATCCGACCTCGACGCCGGCGCCGCCGCCCACCGAGATCCCGAACGAGGCCACGCAGACCGCTCAGGCCTGCGAAAAGGTGCCGTATACCGTCCAGGAAAACGACACAATTTCCAGCATTGCCTTGAATTACAACGTGCCCATCGATGCGATCAAGTTCTACAACGGGCTTTCTACCGATAATGTTTTCCTCGGGCAGACCATCCTTGTTCCATTGTGCGAACGGGCTGCGACGCCCGGTCCGACGGCAACGGCGACGCTCCCACCGCCCTACCAGGCCCCACCCCTGCTCCTGCCCCCGGATGGCGCGGCCTTCACCCTGGCGAACGATGTTGTTACACTGCAATGGGCCTCGATCGGCACGCTGCACGAAAACGAAAGGTACCAGGTGACGATCGAAGATGTGACCTCCGGCCAGGCGCGTCGCCTCACCGAGTATGTCACGGACACCAAATTCATCGTACCGACCTCATTCCGCCCGAATGATAACCTGGCACATGTGATCCGCTGGTGGGTTACTACGGTCCGGCAGGATGGTGTCGACGAGCAGGGACAGCCGGTCTACAAGTCGGCGGGGACCATCAGTGAAAAACGCGTCTTTAGCTGGGTTGGAGTCGCAGTCGAGGGTACTCCATCGAGCCCATAATTCCCAAACGATTAAGATTTTCTCTCCCCGTCGAAAACCGGCGGGTTTTTCTTTTCAAAAAACCCTTGACAAAATCGATAAAACCAATAAAATATCCAAATTATTCAATTTCTCGAATAACTCAATAATTCGGAGGAAGTGATGTCCCCTTTTGCCTTAAATCTCGAAAAAACAAAAATCGAAACTTCGCTGGTGATGATCGAGCCGGCTCTGAATGCCTTTGGAAGCATGCTACTGGTCGCGAAAGCAGAGGACGAACCTGGCATCCATGAGTGGGTAACCAAAACCCGTTTGCAGATGTCTCCTGAAGAGCGCTTCCGCCACAAGCTGGTGACGATCGGCTTCCACTATGCGATCCTGCCACAGACCCCCGGAATGACATTTGAGACTTATCTGACCCATCTGGAGGCTACTCCCCCCTCAGAATTTCGCGAACGTCTGCTGGATGCCTACGCGGGAATTCGCCTGACGAAAGAGGCGCGTGAAAGCACGCGGCGGGATGTGGATTGGGATGAGGTGCTCAGCTCAGCCCAAAATTATGTCGAGTTCCTGCGGTCCCGCTTTGGCGACGAATTAACGGATGAAGAGGTGGAGACTCGCGCGTATGCATATGTCATCGACCCCGCCGCGCTGAAACAATTGGTCACGGGACATATTCGCTGGTTCTGGAAGAACCATCTGCAGGCCGAATGGACTCGCGTCCGCCCTATGCTGGAAGAGTCCGCAAGGGCATTTAATCAAGTCGACTTCAGCGATATGACGCGTATGGAAATCATCGAATACGTGACCGGTAAGGACATCCGTTCGGAATCGAAATGGGAAGGCAAGTGGGGAGATCAGCTTCTAAAAGCTGAGACGGTCATCTTCATTCCCAACGCGCATATCGGTCCTTATATGCGCGTGGACAAACTCAGGGACACCTTCTATATCTACTTCGGCGCGCGCCTGCCCGAAGGCTCGGACGTGCGCGTCCCCGAGCTCGACCGCGCCGAGATCGTCTCCAGGATTTCGGCACTGGCGGACGATACGCGTCTGCGAATCCTGCGGATGATCGCCGAGAACGGGGAGATGCGCTCACAGGAGATCATGGAAGCGATCAACTTGAGCCAGCCCAGCATATCACGATACTTGTCGCAGTTGACGGCGGCAGGCTATTTACAGGAAAGGAGAGCCAACGGAGCGAAAGCCTATATCCTCAACAAGGATCGCATTGAAAAGACACTCAAGGCCGTCAGCGCCTTTTTACTGGATCGTTCATAGTTCGTCTGGACTCCAGCGACTCCTGTCGTTGGCATTCTACAGTCATCCAGAGTCAGGAGACTTTGGACTCCGCTTTTAGAGTAAGTGCTCTCGCCAAAGGAGAAACGATGAATCACTGGCATAACGAATTCATGTCTGAATACCGCCGTCAGGAACTCTTGAATGAAATGGATCACATCCGCCTGGAAAAACTCGCCCTGAATTCCCGCGTCTACCGCCCCGGCTTGTTCGAACGGACCATGTTCAGCTTCGCAAATTGGATGATCTCGGCTGGCAAGCAGCTTCGAAAACGCTACGAGATCCCGGCCGTGGATTGCAGCAAATCCCCATCCCGAAGTTTTGCCCGCTAGCCGCGCTTGGGGAAGAATGAATCAATTATTGCGAAAGCTCAGGGACGTTTTTAACGAATACCCTCGCGCCTTCTGGACCTACAACATCGTCGTGTTCATCGATCGTCTCGGCGGGTTTATGCTCTATCCCTTCTTTGCGCTATACCTCACGCAGAAATTCGATATCGGCATGTCCACTGTAGGCCTGCTGTTTGCGGCCTTTTCGGTCTCTCACATGGTAGGCAGCGCGCTCGGCGGTGCGATCACGGATCGCATGGGGCGCAAATCGGTGATCCTCTTCAGCCTGATCCTTTCCTCGCTCAGCGCGCTGGGCATGGGATTCGCGCCTTCGCTGGCGATCTTCTTTGCCGTCTCCGTGATCGTTGGCACCCTGTCCAGCATCGGTCATCCTGCACATGAAGCCGTGGTGGCAGATTTGCTCCCAGCGGAGAAACGCGCCGAAGGCTATGGCATCATCCGGGTGATCTTCAACCTGGCGGTCATCATCGCGCCCGCCATTGCCGGATTGCTGATCGCCCGCTCCTACCTGCTGCTCTTCATCGTGGATGCGGGCATCAGCCTGGTCGCCGCAGCGATCGTGCTCCTCGCCCTCCCTGAGACAAAGCCGCAGGCGCCGGCACATGCCAGACCCGAAACGGTGAAACAGACCTTCGCCGGTTATGGGCGCGTATTCAAAGATATTCCGTTCGTGGCCTTCATCGGCGTGACCGTGATGATGACGCTCGTGTACATGAACATGAACTCGACGCTTGGCGTCTTTCTGCGCGACCAGCATGGACTGCCGGAAATCGGTTATGGCTCCCTGCTCAGCATCAATGCTGTTCTGGTCGTCCTCTTCCAGTTCTGGATCGCGCGGCGCCTTGAGAAATACAGGCCTATGCTGATGATGGCGGCCGGCTCATTGTTGTATGCCATTGGCTTTGCCATGTATGGCTTTATCTCTGCCTACGCGCTGTTTATCACCGCCATGGTCGTGATCACGATCGGCGAAATGGTCGTTACGCCTTTCCAGCAGTCCCTGGTGGCAGGCTTCGCCCCCGAACAGATGCGCGGGCGTTACATGGCAGTCTCCGGCCTCTCGTGGAGCATTGCGTTCACGATCGGGCCTTACCTCGCCGGACGGATCCTCGACGGCCCGAACCCGAATTTGCTCTGGGCGCTGTGCGGCTTCCTTGGTGTACTGGCAACGATTGGTTTCACAATTCTCAATAAAGTCCATCGTTCTCCCACGCCCGCGATCGAGCCCGCCGCGGCGGACTAGCACAAAGCAGGGTCTGCTCGTCTTCCCTGGGACAGGTCATACGCAGGCCTGTCCCAACCGTTTTAACAACTTAGGTTAAACGGATAACGGATTCTGCTCGACAGGTCTCCTCCCACCTCTTTTCTTCTGCTCAAGCGGGTCGTCAGATCCAGCGAGCTTTAGGAATGACTCTTCCTCTTAGGCCTGGATTTGTCAATCCGCGTCAGCCGTAATAGAATTACTTTCAACACACGAAAAAGGAGAACTGATGGATCCGCGAGCCTATAACCGCGAAGCCTGGAACCGGGAGGTGGAAAGCGGCCAGAACCGCTGGTCACAGCCTGTCAGCTCGGAAGTCATTGCAAAGGCAAAACATGGCGAATTCTCGATCCTGCTGACGGAAAATATACCTGTCCCTCAAAGATGGTTTCCTCGCCTCAAAGGCGCGGACGTGCTCTGTCTGGCATCCGGCGGGGGGCAGCAGGGACCTGTCCTCGCGGCGGCCGGCGCGAACGTGACCGTCTTCGATAATTCCCCGCGCCAATTGGAACAGGACCGGTTCGTAGCGGAGCGAGACGACTTGAACATCAAAACGGTGGAGGGTGACGCCGCGGATCTCTCTATGTTCGCAGATGAATGCTTCGAC
>DASTFG010000577.1:0-6623 GCA_035708785.1 Anaerolineales bacterium | reverse complement strand
TAGACATCGCGATGAATACGTTCGGCGCGGCGGTGGGAGTTGCGTTATATGACCTGCTTTCCGCTCGCATCGCTGTAACGCCAGGGATGGTGGGTCGGCTCGGGCTCGAGATTCCCCTGATGGGCCTGCTTTATCTGCTGGTCCCGCTGCTGTGGGTGAACCGGCTGGTGCCCGGCGAGCCCGGGTCTCGCTGGCTGCTTACCGGCCTGATTGGTGCGTGCGGGGCCGTCGTGTTGAGCGATGTCTTTCAACAATGGCTGGGGCAGGTGAAACTGCGGTCTCTTTGGCAGGTCGGGCTCGCCTCCGGGATCTGGTTCCTGGTGGGGATTGGTCCAAGCCTGCCATTGCATCCTCTGCTCGGCTGGATGACCCTGGGCGCGATCGCGATCCTGGCCGCCGGGCTGACCCTCATCCCCAGAACGACCTCGAACCGCCGCTTCGAGCGCGCGACCCTCGGCCGGCTGCTGCCCATCTTTCTTTTGTATCTGCTCCTCCAGGCGCTCTGGCCATTTTTCCGTGAGATCGAGATGTGGCATGGCTCATTAGGCTTCATGGTAGCCCAAGCACAGCAGGAAATCCGCGTAAACATCCGGCTGATCGAACATCTTGCTGCCTTCACAATACTCGGATATATCGCGGCGGAGTGGCGGGGTCGTGCTGAGCTCTCGTGGGGACGTGATTTCCCACAGCTTCTCCTGCTTGGCCTGTTGAGTGCCCTCACACTCGAAATCCCAATCGGGTTTCAGGCCGGGCCGGGCGCCAGCTTTCTGCGACTGGTCATCGCCACAAGCGGCGCGCTGTTCGGCGGCGTCCTCTATCATCTCCAACGTGACCATGTTCGATTCCTGCTCGGGCGCTCTGTAGAAGCTAAGCACACTTCCTAATGTAGTATCCGAGCGAATCCTACGTACACTTTGATAAAATGGATAGAGCAGATGAAGACCAGCCAATCCTTCGACCGTGCCGCGAACGTGTACGACCAGACTCGCCCCCTGCCTGGGCTCACCGCAACCCAAGGAATTCAGGCCATTTTAGATATCACGGGACCAGAAGCGTTTATCCTCGACGCGGGTACGGGCACAGGCCGCATCAGTATTCCCTTGCTGCAACGTGGGGCAAGGCTTGCAGGGATTGATCTATCGATGAAAATGCTTATGCGGCTCAAAGAGAAATACTCGCCTGCGCCGTTAGCGCAGGCAGATGCAGTTCTCCTTCCATATCCGGCGAGCTGCTTCGATGCTGTCTTGACCGTCCACGTCATGCACTTGATCGGCTCGTGGCGCGAGGCCCTGGGCGAGTTGCGAAGGGTGCTAAAGCCAGGCGGCAAATACCTCAACATCCGCACCTATGAACCGGTAGGCGACTCGGTCCGGGGCCAGCTCAGAGACTTCTGGCGGAGCTGGCTCACAGCACAAGGGATCGATGTCCGGCAGCCCGGCGTGCAGAACCGCACAGAATTCTTGCAGGAACTGCAGTCGATGAATGCCGTTGTGGAGGAGGTCGAAGTTGTTCGTTATCCCCATGCTTACACCTTACTGGAGGAACTCGAAAGGTACGAGGCCCGGGTGTCTTCAGATACATGGCAAGTCCCCAATGATGTTTTCGAAGAGAGCCTCCGGGAGCTTCGCGCCCACATGATAGACACTTATGGCAGCCTGGATAAACAGGTCGAGGATGAGGTCCGGTTTGTCATGGATGTTGCGTCCTTCGCCCGCTGAGGCCCGAATTCAGTGGTGCCAACCTTCAGCGCCGGTAGGGCCGATTGACCTCCTCGATCTTCTGCAGCACTTCATCCCTCATTTCAATGGACAGAGCCGGCTCGGAGGGACACAGATCATTCAACTCATGTGGATCCGCATGTAAGTCATAGAACTCGTATTTTTCATAATTGTCTTTGGGGTAACTGTAATGGACCAGACGATGACCATCGCGCGTCAGGGCGAGGGAATAATCCCGGAGCGGCGCGAAGGATGAATTGAATTTTGCGTCCAGCGTGAAAATGCTGCGGCGTTCACCATGGTCCACGCCGCCCAACCCCGGCAGGGCGGTCCCTTCGACCCAGGTGGGGATTGCGAGCCCAAGGACGTTCGCAACGGTCGGCATGATATCCACGCTGCTCGTCAGCGCATGCACATCCTCCCTCGTGGTTTGATCAGGTCGCGAGACGATCAGTGGAACCCGGATGAGCGGGTCATACATCAGCTTTGTAAAATGCCCTGTGATGCCGCGTTCGAACATCTCCCCGTGATCCGACGTGATAAAGATATAACTGTTCTCAAGCAGCCCGGATTCTTCGAGGAAGTCGAACAGCCTTCCGGTCTCGTGATCCCAGCTGGCAAGGTATTCGTCATAATAACGCCGGTTCGAGTCGAGCCGGCCGGCACTATATTTGTACTCTGAGAGATCATGGATCGGTTTCCTGGGAGGTGCCCAGCCATCGATAAACGTCTTGTAAAAACCCTTGGTCGGGCAGTAGGGATCGTGAGGGGGATAGAAGTGGAAATAAGCGAGCATGGGGGATTGAACCTCGCGGAGCGCCTGAATCGCCCCATCTACGACATCCTCAAGCAAAAACAACTCGGAGGAATCTGGCAGACCACGCGGGTAATCCCCTCCATGCCGGATCGCGAATGCAGCACGATTGCGGAGAAATTGCAGGCGCAGG
Source organism: Anaerolineales bacterium (assembly GCA_035708785.1). Classification (GTDB taxonomy): domain Bacteria; phylum Chloroflexota; class Anaerolineae; order Anaerolineales; family Villigracilaceae; genus Defluviilinea. The sequence goes on along the minus strand of DASTFG010000577.1, from coordinate 3,958 downwards.
TACGGGCCCAAAAACAGGGAGGCATCATAACCTTCGATTCGCCGGATCATCAAGTCCTCGATACCCGCAAAGGCAATGCGAGGGTTGTTCTTGAAAATCGGGGCGCTGTAAAGGTTGCTGTTCTGCGCGCTAAAGATCCAATTCTCAAGATGCGTCTCCACCGCATTCCTCATCCCGTACAGGACTTGATCCGCAAACTCGTTCTGGGCATACCCCAGCGTGGTGTGAGTCGCCGAGAGGGCGGCAAAGATATTATGCGTGGCATGCGCAGGCACGGGGACCGCGCCAAGATGCAAAGCCCGGTGCGACCAGCTATATAGACCGGTCAATATAGAGGCAGTTCCAGGGCTCGTAAATGTCCCGGCAGAATAATGATTGTGATAGACAGTCGCTCTTTCGGCGAATTTTTCCAGATTCGGCATGGTCTGGCGCGGATAGCCGTACAGCGACACATGCTGCTGAGACCAGGCATCGAAAACAATGATAATAATGTTTGGGAGATCTGGGTTGAGCGAACCCGTCCAGCCTGAGAGCGGACGTGAAAAAATCCCCACCGGCGCCAGTGAAATCAGTTTCAGGAATTCGCGTCGGGTCAGGCCGCCGGATTTCTTCATACCATCCCTACAGAAGGTTCCCAAGCGCGACGACCATTAGCGACAGAAGCCCGATCGGCACATAGACGAAGAGCATGATCGAGACCCGGTCCGCCAGATTGATCAGGATTGCCCGCGCCCGGGGGATCATCTGAACGAACCCGATGATCAGCGAGGCCAACGCCAATGGCGCCACCCAATACAGCGTCAGGATCCCGGGAGAGGGCAGTTTGCCCTCCAGGTTTTTCTGGAAAATGATCGCCGCGACCGTTACCGCCAGGACCAGGACAAAACCCTTATATGCAAACCCTTCTTTGAGCCATCTCGACGGCAGGAGCGCGCTCACGAACACCAGCACGCCGGTGACCAGCAGGCTTTCCAGGAATGCAAATGCCATCATGAAAGCGAACACCTGGACAATTTCTGTGACCCGGAAATACAGGATGAAAGCCGGCAGTCTATCGAGAAACCCCAGCACAGACCAGCTGTGGCACACGAAAAGGGCGATGCCGAGCACCGTCAGGATTTCACTGCGGTGAGGGAAACGGTCACGGATGAAATTCAAACGCTCCAACCTTTCTGGCAAGATCCTCGCCCGGAGGATCGTCCAAAACAGAGACAGGCACTTGCTCCCTCACTCGCGCCCGGGGGCAAGTGCCTGTACTTAAGAACGAAGGTCAGAACGCTTTATTACTCTTCCCCCATCAGCAGCTTGATCCTCTCCCACGGCTTCAGGCTTTCATCCTCCGCGAGGAGCGTCTTCAATTCATACATCTCATCGCGCAGGGCTGCAGCTTTTTCGAACTCAAGGTTCTTCGCCGCGTCCTTCATCTGTTTCTCCAGCTCGCCGATGATCTTCTGAAGTTCGTTGCGCGGGATGCCTCCCGGGCCAACGCTCTTTACGCGATACTCGCCTCTCGTCTCTGCCACCGCTCTCGAGGTCAATTCCTCGGTCAGGTCATGGATGGCCTTGTGGATGCTGACCGGCACGATTCCGTGTTCTTCGTTATATGTCATCTGCTTGGCGCGGCGGCGATTCGTCTCGTCGATGGCGCGCCTCATCGAGTCGGTCACGCGGTCGGCATACATGATCACGCGCCCGCTATCATGACGCGCGGCGCGACCGATCGTCTGGATCAGGGCGGTCTCGGAGCGCAGGAAGCCCTCCTTGTCCGCGTCCAGGATGGCGACCAACGACACTTCGGGCAGGTCGAGTCCCTCCCGCAGAAGGTTGATGCCCACGATCACGTCGAACACGCCGAGGCGCAAGTCCCGTAGAATGCCGACCCGCTCGAGCGTCTCCACTTCGGAGTGCAGGTAATGGACTTTGAGTCCCAGCTCCTGCAAATACTCGGACAGATCCTCCGCCATGCGCTTCGTCAGGGTCGTGACGAGGACGCGCTCGCCTCTTTCCACTCTCAGCCGGATCTCCCCGACCAGATCGTCCACCTGCCCTTTGGTGGGCCGCACTTCCACTTCCGGATCGATGAGGCCGGTCGGGCGGATGATCTGTTCGACCACCTGATCGGCGCGTTCCATTTCATAGGGACCTGGTGTAGCGGAAGTATAGATGGTGTGCCCCATCACCTGCTCGAATTCGCTGAACTTCAAAGGGCGGTTATCCAGCGCGCTCGGCAGGCGGAAGCCATATTCGACCAGCGTCTCTTTGCGGGAACGGTCGCCGTTATACATGCCACGGATCTGCGGCACGGTCATGTGGCTTTCATCGATCACCAGCAGATAATCGCTCGGCAGGAAATCGATCATCGTCCAGGGGTGAGTGCCCGGTGCGCGCCCGTCCAGGTGACGCGAGTAATTCTCGATGCCCGAACAGTATCCCACTTCTTTCAGCATCTCGAGATCATAGCGTGTTCGCTGCTCGAGCCGCTGGGCTTCGAGAAGTTTGCCCGTCTCACGGAAGTGTGCCAGGCGTTCCTCGAGCTCGGCCTCGATGTTCGCGATGGCTTCCTTCAACCTCTCGCTGTCGGTCAGGTACTGCTTGGCAGGATAGATCGAGACTTCCTGCGGTTCCTCGAACACCTCACCGGTCAGCGGACTGAACTGCATGATGCGCTCCACCTCATCGCCGAAGAACGTGATGCGGTAGCCGCGCTTATCTTCATAGGCCGGGATGATCTCGAGGGTGTCACCGCGCACCCGGAACGTCCCCGGGCGAAGCTCCATATCGTTGCGCTGGTACTGCGACTCGATCAGCTGCCGGAGCAGGGCGTTGCGCCGGTACAGGTCACCCACTTTGAGCGTCACTGTTCCTTTGCCGAATTCTTCGGGCGAGCCCAGACCGTAAATACACGATACAGACGCGACGATGATGACATCCCGCCGTGAGACCAGCGCGGTCGTCGCGGCCAGGCGCAGACGCTCGATCTCTTCGTTGATCTCCGTCTCTTTCTCGATATACAGATCATGGCGCGGGACGTAGGCCTCCGGCTGGTAATAGTCGTAGTACGAGACAAAGTACTCGACCGCGTTCTCGGGGAAAAATTCCTTGAACTCGGAATATAGCTGCGCGGCCAGGGTCTTATTGTGCGCCATGACGAGCGCGGGCTTCTGCAGCTCCTGGATCACAGACGCGATCGTGAAGGTTTTGCCGGTGCCGGTCGCGCCGAGCAAGACTTGATTCTGCATGCCGTTACGGACTCCTTCTACAAGTCCGCGGATGGCTTCGGGCTGGTCGCCCATCGGCTGAAAGGGTGCTTGAAGTTTGAAATTCATAATTTAGCTTAGATCAATAGGGAACGGGTGTTCTATATTGTACCACGATGTATCGTCTGGATTGAAATCTCGGTTCGCTAGTAATCGCCCACTTCTCGGCCGGATTGGCAGATCCAGGGCGAGCAGAGGTACGGCATGTTTCCAGGGGTATAATCATTTCTGTATCTACAGAACGATGAATAGACTCTGATGAGAAGCTTCCTCAATATCTTCAGCGGGATGCTGATTCTGGGCGGTGCCGTATTCTTCCTCCAGGGAATCAACATCCTCCCCGGAAGTTTCATGACCGGCGATCCGCAGTGGGCCGTGATTGGCGGCATGATGATGGCTGTGGGAACAGGTTCGATCATTTGGTCGAACCGCAGAAAATGAGGTCACCCCGTGGAGGAAATCAAAGTCGGCGACCGGGTGCAGGTCTATCTTGATTCCAAATTCTGGAAGAGTGCGGGCTGGTTCGAAGGGAGGGTCATCCGCATCGATCCCTATTCGGCGCACCGCAGTTTTTACTGGGTAGAGCTGGACGATGATGTACAAGCATTGCCCGGCGGGGGGACGAAGCTGGTCTCTGTCCTGAACCCCAAAAACATTAAGAGAACATAACACGAGAAACACCCCTTTCCTTAAAACGAGTA
>DASTFG010000576.1:0-8644 GCA_035708785.1 Anaerolineales bacterium | reverse complement strand
CCGGCTGGTCGGGCTTGAAAATGTGGACGAGATCCTGGTGATGGACGAGGGCCGGATCGTGGAACGTGGCACTCATGCAGAATTACTTTCGCGGGGAGGGCTGTACCGCCGTTTATGGGATCTGCAAAATCAGATTCTGATAGATACAGAGAAAGTTCCACCGGTTGCTGTTTGAACAACCATTTGACAATTTTGAAAGCTTTGCCAAAAAGGGATAATCCCCGCTTGCACTGCTTAATCGAACATGCTATAATATGGCAACTCCCCAGTTGCTTTACAGACTTATGATTGCGTAATCCAGATGCACGGCGATCTAACCTGCACGGGTTTCGCGTAGAACCGAATTTGAAAGTAAATCCACACTCACCAACAAACTAAGGGACTTTCCCGGCCTGCTAAAGCGCGGCTGGGCAAGGGTGTTTTCCAATTCGATATCCCAACCAATGAGAAAAAATTATGAAAATTCTAGAACTTGAGAACGAGCCTCTCTCCAAACTCCGCGCAATGGGAAAATCTCTGAATATTCCCAATGCCAACCGCCTCAAGAAAGAGACCCTGGCTATGATGATCCGTGAGGCGGAAGCGCAAAAGGAGGGCATCGAGCTGCGCGGTGGAATCCTGGAGATTATGAGCGAAGGCATCGGTTTTCTGCGCGCCACGAATTACAGGATCAGCGATCAGGATGTGTACGTCTCGCAGGCCCAGCTCCGCCGCCATGAACTTCGGGCAGGCGACCTGGTCATCGGACAGGTGCGACCGCCGCGCGAAAGCGAGCGGCATTTTGGACTACTGAAGGTCGAATCGATCAACGGCGTGGACCCCGAAGATGCAGCACGTCGTCCGGTTTTCGAGAACCTGACCCCGATCTTTCCGGATAAACGCTTTGATCTCGAAACCGACCACGATACCCTCGCGCCCCGCCTGATCAACCTGGTTGCACCCATTGGGCGAGGCCAGCGTGGACTGATCGTCTCGCCTCCGAAGGCTGGTAAAACCACAATCCTTAAGCAACTTGCCAACTCCATTTCCACCAAATATCCGGATGTGCACCTGATCGTTGCGCTGATCGGTGAACGCCCTGAAGAAGTGACCGATATGGACCGCTCTGTCGATGCGGAAGTGGTTGCATCCACGTTCGATGAGCCCGTCACAGCCCATGTCCGTACCGCCGAACTCGCCCTGGAGCGGGCGAAAAGACTGGTGGAGATCGGCCGCCACGTGGTCATCCTGATGGACTCGATCACCCGCCTCGCCCGGGCCTACAACCTGGTCGTGAACCCCTCCGGGCGCACGCTTTCAGGTGGTATGGACCCTTCAGCGTTGTATCCGCCCAAACGGTTCTTCGGCGCGGCCCGCAACCTCGAAGAAGGCGGCTCTCTGACGATTATCGCCACCTGTCTGGTAGATACCGGCTCCCGGCTCGACGATGTTGTCTTTGAAGAGTTCAAAGGTACAGGCAATATGGAGCTGCATCTCTCGCGCAAACTCCAGGAACGACGTATCTTCCCGGCAGTGGACATCGAGCGTTCCTCCACACGGCGAGAGGACCTCTTGCTGGGACCCGATCTGCTGCAGCGAGTCTGGCTGATGCGCCGCATGTACATTCAGATGATCTCTCCCCAACCCCAGGGCGCAGGGATGGACCAGTCTGTCGCCACCGAGGCCATTATCACCCGTCTGGACCGCGCCCGCAACAATCAGGAATTCCTGGAGAACCTTGGCCGGGATGCTTAGCACGCTCCTGGCCGATTGAGCTCGCGTAGCGGTTCGAATGCCCCAACTCGCTTCGTTTTTCTCGAATCATCGTTTCTCTATCATTAGCTGGTCTGTCACTCTCTTGATTGTGGCTGGGTTGGTCGGCGGCGCATTAAAGTGGCGGCAGGCCACAGCCAGCCCACAGGCCCGCGCGCCCGTGCCAACAGTCGCCCTGGAGGAGGAGCCGCCTCAGGTCGTGATGCCGGCTCTGGGCGGGCCCGTCGCGTTCCGGTCCATCGAACGAGAGATCCAGATCAAGACAAATGTCCCGGCCGACAAGCCGCGCTATGATGTCGAGGAATACCGGGTGGTCCGAGGGGATTCGATCTTTGCCATCGCAGAATCGTTCAAGCTCAAGCCGGAAACCGTTTTATGGGCGAACTATGATGTCTTGCAGGATGATCCGCACAGCCTGGCACCAGGTCAGGTGCTGAAAATACCGCCAACGGATGGGATCTATTATCAATGGAAACCGGAAGACACCCTTGAGTCCGTCGCCGATGAGTTCAATGCCACCGTAGAGGATATCGTGAACTACCCTGGCAACGATATTGATCTGGCCGAGCCCAAGGTTGAATCCGGCTCCTGGGTCATGGTGCCGGGCGGGGAGCGTGAGTTTGTACAGTGGCTCGTGCCCACGGTGGCCACGGGCGCATCCGGCACATCCTCGACCAGCCAGAGCTCCTGCCCCGGAGGTGCCGTGGGAGGCGGAGGCTTCGTCTGGCCTGCAGATAATCACCATCTCTCGGGCAACGATTACTGGTCCGGCCACCTCGGCATCGATATTGCTGCCGGTGCGGGTGCCCCGGTCTACGCGGCGGATAGCGGTGTCGTGACAATGGCACAGGGCGGGTACAACTACGGGTATGGCAACGTCATCCAGATCGATCATGGAAATGGGTACTCGACCGTCTATGCTCACTTGAGCACCATCGGCGTGAATCTATGTGCAAGCGTTGGCGCCGGTCAATGGATCGGCTCGGCCGGAAGTACCGGCAATTCGCAGGGCGCACACCTGCACTTCGAAGTTCGTCAGGGTGGTGGATTTATCAATCCCTGGTTCGTGCTCCCATAGTTAAGCACCGTCCCACAGGATGGTCATGACCATGCCCGCCGCCATCCGGTGGGGCGATATTCTTATGAATCAGAATAAGCTTAGAAAATACCTCGCAAACCTCCCCCTGCGGGAGATCAAATATCTGGATTCCACCGGTTCCACAAACGATGAGGCCCTGGCCTGGGCAGCCAACGATGCAAAGGATCTGTCTGTCGTAATCGCCGACGAACAGACCGCGGGCCGCGGTCGACTGGACCGGAAATGGTTCACGCCGCCCGGAACCGCGCTGGCCTTTAGTGTGATCCTGCGACCCACCGCGGCCGAGCGGGCGCAACTGTCCCGGATCGTTGGGCTGGCCGCGCTCGCCATCATGGATGCCCTCATGAAGCGGGGACTCTCTCCTCAGGTCAAGTGGCCGAATGATATCTTGTTGAACGGGCGGAAAGTCGCAGGGGTATTGGTCGAATCGGTCTGGTCAGGCGATCAGGTGGATTGTGTGGTGATCGGGATCGGAGTCAACGTGCTGAAGGGCGCGGTCCCGGCTCAAAATGTGCTCCAATTCCCGGCAACCAGTCTGGAGGACGCGCTGGGCCATCCGGTGGAGCGCCTGGAGGTTTTACGGGACATTCTGGGTGCATTGATCGCTTTGCGACCGCAATTGGGCGAGGATGAGTTCATCATGAAATGGGAGCAAGGGCTTGCCTATCGCGGCAAGCAGGTCCAGGTGGAAACGGAAGCCGGAGGCTCGTTTGTGGGATACATCTCAGGTTTGGAAAAGGATGGAAGTCTGCGATTGAACGACCAGGGCGGTAAATCCCTGACAGTACAATTCGGGGATGTGCGCCTGCGCCCCTCCGCGTGATATACTTTAACACGAGGTAACCATGTTCGATAATCTTCGCGAATCAGCTTTTTATGAGGAAGAACCGGATGATGTCTATAAGGAATCCACGGCAAGGCCCGCGGCTGTGCCGCGCCGCCAAAGCAATGGGCGCCTTCTCGGCATGAGCGCGCAGCAAAGATTCTTCCTCTCGGTGATGCTCTTCCTGACAGTATGCCTGGTGGGCACCCTGGCTATGCTTTTGCTCGGGAGGATGTCGCTGTTTTAGTTCGATGAAGAAAAGTGTAAAAAGGGAAGTCCGGCAGCTCGGCTGCCGGACTTCCCTTTTTACATCAATTGTAACTGTGGCTCGGCCCTCTCATCCCCGACATTCTCATCGCCATTGACGTGGGCGCCTGCTTTCTTCAAGTCTTCCGCAGCGATCCGCGCCACCGATGCCACACTGTCGCCTGGCTGCGGTTTAATAAGATGAACGCCTTTCGTGGCGCGGCCTGCAAGCCGCACATCCTTATTCTTGATCCGGATTGCCACGCCATTCGAGGTGATGATCGTCAGGTCATCGGCTTTCTGGACGACGCGTGCTGCGACGATCTTGCCGATATCCTTCAAAGCCTTCTGGTCGATCGTGGAGATGCCGTTGGTGGCCCGTCCCTTAGGGGAATATTCCTTTAACGGGGTCTGTTTTCCGAACCCGCCTGAAGTGATCACCAGGAGCGAGCCGTCCTTTTCCACCACATCCATGCTGGTCACGGAGTCGCCGTTGGCCAGACGGATCGCCTGCACCCCCGCGGCCTGGCGTCCCATTGCCCGGATCTTGCGCTCGTTGAAGCGTAATGCCTGTCCATTTTCGGTCACGAAGATCACTTCATCTTCGCCGCTGGTGACGCGCGCCCAGCCAAGCTGGTCGCCCTCCTCCAGGGTCATGGCGATCAGGCCAGAAGGCCGGACGGAGGCGAACTCCTCCATCACCACACGTTTCACCTTGCCCCGCAGCGTCGCCAGGATGCAGTACCCGTGCGCAGAGAAATCCGAAACGGCAATGGCAGCAGTTACCCGTTCGTTCGGGTTGAGCGCCAGGACATTGACGAGCGGAATGCCCTTTGCGGAGCGGTCTGCATCAGGGATCTGGTAGACCTTCTCGGAATACACCTTGCCCTTGTCGGAGAAGAACAGCATCGTGTCGAGGCTTCGGGCCGGGATCAAAGCGACGACCACATCTTCTTCTTTGATCGTGTGACCCATCACCCCGCGCCCGCCGCGGCTCTGCGAGCGGAACGCGGATGCGGCGACACGCTTGACATATCCACGCTCCGTCAGGCTGATCAGCACCGCTTCATCCTGGACCAGGTCCGCTTCGCTGAGCGCATCGGTGGCCTCAGCCGCGATGCGCGTGCGGCGATCATCGCCATATTTGTCGGCGAGATCGCGCATATCGTCCTGGATGAGGGCAAGAATCTTTTTGGGGCTGGCAAGCAGGTCTTCGAGGTAGGCAATCTGCTCTGTGACCTGTTTGTGCTCTTCTTCGATTTTCCAGCGCTCGAGCGCGGCCAGCCTGCGCAACTGCATATCGAGGATAGCCTGCGCCTGGATTTCAGTCAGCTTGAAGCGGGCCACGAGGTTGGCCTTGGCAACATCGGCATCCTGTGATTCGCGGATGGTCTTGATGACCGCATCCAGATTGGCAAGCGCGATCAGATAGCCATCCAGGATATGCAGGCGGGCCTGCGCCTTTGCCAGCTCGAAATGCGTCCGGCGGACAATGACCGTCTGGCGGTGTTCGATAAAGATCTGTAACGACCGTTTGAGCGATAGTGTGCGTGGTTCGCCGTCTACCAGGGCGAGCAGCTGCACGCCATAGGTAGATTGCAGAGCCGTATATTTGTAAAGCTGGTTGAGCACTTTCTTCGGCTGGGCGCCGCGCTTGAGCTCGATCACGATGCTCATGCCGCGCTGGTCGGATTCGTCTCGCAGGTCGGAGATCTGGTCGATCCGGTCCTCTCGGACAAGTTCTGCAATCCGTTCGATCAGGCTCGATTTATTGACCTGGAAAGGGATTTCGGTAATCAAGATCTCGTGTCGGCCGCTCTTTCCCTCCTCGATATGCGCCATTCCGCGGACGACAATCCGTCCCTTGCCCGTCCCGTAGGCGGACTCGATCCCCTCCCGGCCGACGATGATTCCACCCGTCGGAAAGTCCGGTCCCTGGATGCATTTCATCAACTCCGCCAAGGAGATATCATCCATTCTGTCATAGTTATCGATCAGGAAGATAATGGCATCCGTCAGCTCACGCAGGTTATGCGGCGGGATGTTGGTCGCCATGCCGACCGCGATCCCCGATGTACCGTTGAGAAGCATGTTTGGCACCCGGGCCGGCAGGACCAGCGGCTCTTCGAGCGAGTCATCGAAGTTAGGGCCAAAGTCGACGGTGTCCTTGTCGATATCGGCCAGAAGCTCTTCGGCCAGGCGATGCAGGCGGGCTTCTGTATAACGCATGGCGGCGGGCGCGTCGCCGTCCACAGAGCCAAAGTTACCCTGTCCATCGATGAGCACGTAGCGCATCGAGAAATCCTGCGCCATGCGCGCCATCGTCTCATAAACGGCCGAGTCGCCATGCGGGTGGAACTTTCCAAGCACCTCACCCACGATGCGGGCGGACTTTTTGTAGGATGAGTTCGAGCGGATGCCCAGTTCCTGCATGGCATACAAAATGCGGCGATGGACGGGCTTTAGCCCATCCCGGGCGTCTGGGAGCGCACGCGCCACGATCACGCTCATGGCATAGTCCAGATAGGCGTCGCGCATCTGGGAATCGATGTCCACCTGCTGGACGTTTCCGGTCTGAACGTTGTCTTCGATCATATTCTTACCTTCGGATGGGATACAACGGCATAAAAAAGACACGAAGGACGAGATTCTGTGACTCCGCGTCTTAATTAAAGAAATAGCATGCCTGTTTTACTGCAATTATACCACCCCTCTCGGCCGTTTGCGGTTCAAAATCGCCCAAAATTAGGTCGTTTTTTAGGCAGCAAAAAGGCCCTGTGGGAAAAGCAAAAACTCGCCTTTTCAGCGAGTCTCGGTGAGTGCCGAAGGTGGGACTTGAACCCACATGAGGGAACCCTCACTACGCCCTGAACGTAGCGCGTCTGCCAATTCCGCCACTTCGGCTGGCGGACTGTATTGTATCTAGTTTCACAGTTTTGTCAACCTGGCATGTTATTTTCCTGCAAAAATCTAACACAATGCCCCTTGCCCTCGCACGATCCCACTCGAACAACCGCGGCAATCGCAGCCCGAACAGCTATAAAGCAGATTGATCATGGGATCTTGATCCACTTTAAATCGTCAGGCCAGCACTGGGATTGGCCCGCCAGCCTTCGTGTCATTGCGCGACTCTAGCAAGATTTACCTCGTAGTAACACGTGTTACTAGGAATCCGCGGGAGGCAGAATTGCCATCGGCGTGGGCTGCTTGACCATCACCTTACAGTTTTGTAATTTTTAACAGATCAATGGAACAAAAACGCGGAATCACCGTCTTGTTTTTGCATCCCGATCTTTGAAATTCGAACGTAGGCCCAACATACTTCAGTACTAATAGGGGATACAACCTTTGGCGTTCGAAGACGTTAAATCGTGTAGAAAGGAGGTTCCTATGTTCGTAGTGGTGGTATTGATCTGTCTGCTCTTGTTCCTCGCTCTCGCCGGCGCGGACCTGCTCGTCTCGAACATCAATTCGGATGAGCTCAGCAACATGGGTATCGAGAAGAAGTCATGATCGAGGATATCCAGCTCCGTTAGCCCGACGCCTTTATGGAACAGGCGTCGGGCTTTTTTATTTAATGCAGATCATGATCGAGCGCTCGTCTCTCTCCAAGAGAGTATAATTAGAGAAATTTTTCACGTGGAGATCACTGTGGATTTCTCTCTGGCCCCCGAACACGAAATGACAAGAAAAATGGTGCGCGATTTCGCTCAGAAAGAGATCGCCCCCGCCATCAAGGAATACGACCGCAGGCAGGAGCCAATTCCCTTCGCGCTCAAGCGCATGGGCGAGCTCGGCATTCTAGGCTTGCCCTTCCCCGTCCGCTACGGCGGCGCGGGTATGGACTATATCTCCTGGGGGCTCGCCTGCGAAGAACTCGAAGCAGTCGACACCTCTCTGCGCGTGGTGATGTCGGTACATACGGGGCTGTGCGGGATGACGGTTTTCCAGTGGGGGACGGAGGAACAGAAGCAGGAGTTCCTGGTGCCGCTCGCAAAAGGCGAGAAGATCGGGTGTGGCGCCTTCACCGAACCGGGTATGGGTTCGGACGTCGCGGCCATGCGGACATCCGCCAGACGGGATGGGGACCATTACCTCCTCAACGGCGAGAAAATGTGGATCTCCCTCGCCTCCAGAGCGGACCTCGCGCTTGTCACCGTTAAGACAAATTCCTCCCCCCCAAAACCCTCCGAGGGCCTGTCAACCTTCATTGTGGATTTGCACAGTGACGGGATCAAGACCGGCGACATCCACGGCAAGCTGGGCGTACGGGCCGGCTCGACCGGCTGGATTTCCTTCCAGGATGTGAAGGTACCCGTCGAAAACCGGATCGGCGAAGAGGGTGAAGGATTCAAGATCACAATGACAGCCTTCGACCGCGGACGCTATACCGTGGCTTCCGGGGCGACGGGCATTATCCGTGCGTGCCTCGAAGCCAGTGTCCGATACGCCAAGACGCGCTCCACCTTCGGCAAGCCGATTGCCGAACACCAGCTCATTCAGGAGAAGATCGCCAAAATGGCGCAGGACTATGAGATCGCTTGCCTGCTCTATCTGCAGTCGGGCTGGATGCAGAATAGGGGCCGGCGCAGCACATTGCAGACATCCTATGCCAAGAAGTTCGCCACGGAAGCCTCTTTTTCCGCCGCGACCGAAGCGCTCCAGATCCATGGCGCATATGGGTTCAGCGATGAATACGATGTGGAACGTTACCTGCGCAACTC
>DASTFG010000575.1:0-2378 GCA_035708785.1 Anaerolineales bacterium | reverse complement strand
CCCCCGGCTCACGGGCCCGGTGAAGAGGATGCCGGGCGCTCACTCGTCGACCAGCTGAAGCTATACAAACGCTTCAAGGAGATCGGCGCCTGGCTGAACGAACGACAGCAGGCCGGTCTGCGAACTTATCTGCGCATCGCGCCCCCGCCGAAAGTGGAACCCAAACTCGATATGTCGAGCATTACGCTCGAGCGGCTGGTCGGCGCGGCCGCAGAGGCCTTCGCCAAGGAAAGTGAAAAACAGCCCCTCGGTATGGTGATCGCCCCGCCCCGTGTAACCATCCGGGACAAGATCGAGCTGATCTCCAGAACGCTGAAGGAAGTGGAACGGTCCACATTTCGTTCCCTGCTTGCCCGGGGTGCATCCCGCCTGGAGATCGTGGTGACCTTCCTGGCTTTGCTGGAGCTGGTGAAGCGCTATCGCGTCGCGGCGCGCCAGGAAGGCCTGTTCAGCGACATCGAGATCGACCGTATGGAAGAATGGGGCGACGATGAGGAGATCGAGATCGAGTTTGAATGATCCAAAATGAGATTTGCCTCGGCTTTGTCCGGCGGCATCAATCTCGGTTGACTCGCCGCCACTTTCCCCCGAGCCAGAGTGAAATCAGCGCGCCGAAGTTATCAAAGATCAACACATCCCAAATGCTCGCATGACGCCCCGGCACAAAGGATTGGTGCAGCTCATCGGTAAACGCATACAGCAACGCGAGAATCCAGGCAAGCCAGCGTTTTCCGCCCTGCAGGCGGAACCAATACCAGTAAGACAGCGCGAGCATGCCATAGCCCAGCACATGGGCTCCCTTTTTGATAAACATATCGGCCCAGTGGAAGTCCGGTAGAACGGATGGTGGTTGTGCGGAAAATAAGAAAATGATGAGCATTATCAGCAGGGCCGGAAGCCAGCGGGGTACAATGTGAGTCACTTTGCACATGGAAGAGATTAAACCACAGGGCACGCTCATCAGGACGAACGAAATCCTGCTGAAGGACAGTGACAGGTGGCTGTATTTTTCCCGGCCGCGGCAGATCGTCGCTGCCGAAACGCTGCATGATGTCCAGCCGGCGTTTGAGGAGATCGAGCGCCTGATCCAAACACACGGCCTGTACGCGGCCGGATTTCTCAGCTACGAGGCGGCATCCGGATTGGACCCTGTGCTTCGAACGCGGGCGTCGATGAGCAACCTCAACGAGGCCTCCTCGTTCTCCTCAACAGGAGAGGCATTCCCGTTTCTCTGGTTTGGACTTTACCCTGGGCCGCGCACGGTGTCGCTGCCCGGGCCAATGCGGCCAAAGGAAAAGCTGACCTGGCAGCCCACAACAGACCGCAAAACCTATGATGCGGCCATCGCCCGGATCAGGGACTATATCGCCGAGGGCCGGACGTACCAGGTCAATTACACCATACGATTGCGCGCAGACTTCAACGACAGCGCATGGGACTTCTTTCTACATCTGGCTCAAAGCCAGAACAACTATGCGGCCTATGTCGACACCGGGCGCTATGCCATCTGCTCGGCCTCGCCGGAGCTCTTTTTTCAGCTCGATGGAGACGTCCTTACCTGCCGCCCGATGAAAGGGACCGCCCGGCGCGGGCGTACCACACAGGAAGACTACGAGCAATCAGAATGGCTGAGGAATTCCGAAAAGAACCGCGCCGAAAATGTGATGATCGTCGATATGATCCGGAATGATCTTGGCCGCATTGCAGAGACCGGCAGCATCCACGTTCCCACGCTATTCGAGACCGAGCGTTTTGCGACTCTCTGGCAGATGACGTCGACTGTGACTGCGAGAACGAGCGCATCCCCGACCGAGATCTTCGCTGCCCTCTTTCCCTGCGCCTCCATCACAGGCGCGCCAAAAGTCAGCACGATGCGGATGATCGCGGAGCTCGAGACCACGCCGCGCAGGATCTACACCGGGAGCATCGGTTACATCGCCCCTGGACGCAGGGCAAAGTTCAGCGTGGCCATCCGCACCGCATTGATCGACCGCGAGACCCGGCAGGCTGAATTTGGCGTGGGTGGTGGGATCGTCTGGGACTCGAATAGTGTAGACGAATATAAGGAGGCCTTGCTCAAAGCACGCCTGCTGACGCAGGAGCCTCATGAATTTTCGCTGCTCGAGTCCATGCTTTGGACGCCGGAGGAGGGTTTCTTCCTCCACGAGAAGCATCTTGCACGAATGCTCGACTCGGCCGATTACTTTGGCATCCCCACCTCGAGGGAAGTGCTGGAGGCATGCCTCGATCAGATCTCCTCCAAGTTTCGCCCTGCCCGGCGTGTTCGCTTTTTGCTGGACCAATCTGGCGTTATCCACTGGGAATCCATGCCCCATGAGCAACCGGGAACGCATCAGCCGTTGACCGCAGGTCTTGCG
>DASTFG010000574.1:0-2204 GCA_035708785.1 Anaerolineales bacterium | reverse complement strand
ACCATTGCTCTCAAGCCAATCGGTAATGTGGGTGTCGGCGTTCATCTGCCATAGGGAAGATCCTTTGCCACCAAGCCATGATTGGTACTTGGGACGCATCGTGAGGATAGGACGCAGACGAGAAGTATAACAAACACCGCTACCGTCGGAGTGTGAATCGTAGCAGGATGCGCCGTATTCGCGATGTTCGTGAAGATAAACATCGGTCGGTTGCATCACCACCACCTGGTCCGTCAGATGTTCTGCGAGGGGCGCATCGGTCATCATGTGTTCGTTGGCGTACGCCATGTAACTTGCGGTGGGAATGACGAAGACCAGATCCGACGTCTTGGTTCCTCGTTCCGGACGTATCACGAACGGAATGAAATCCTCATCCCGGCCATTGGAAATGTGAGCGGCGTACAACCCACTTTTCAAGCCCTTCGGTACGGTGAACTGGAAGTCAACTTCCCAGCCCGAGTCGTAAAGATCATCATCGTGAAAATGAATCGCTCCGTAATGCTCTGGCTTATGACGCCAGCACATTTCCTCGCCTGTCCAATTGTGACCTTTCATGGCGCGCGCAGGCAAATTCACCGTATCGCCGTGCAAGAGATTCGGAGACATATCTATGATGCGCTCACTGCTCATCTCGCGAGAAAAGTCCCAAGCTGCAACGGTCGAACTTACGAGATGCGCGGGAAGGCTTGTGCCCGATATCCGCTGGATGTCGGCCTCTCCCAAAGCGCGCGCAATGAGTCTCGGGCTATCGATCTTTCCATTGTAGTGATCTCTGCCAACGACTCGGCCGTTGCCTTCTCCGGCCGGCGTTGCAGCAAAAAGAAGTGGCGCACCGCTACAGACAGGGGCAACTTTTGCAGTTTGGGTGACCTGAGCAGCAGTATCTACTCGGGCATACCGGACCACAGGTTGCTGATGAAGGCATACTTCCTTTCTTTCGGCGTCATAAGATGCCGCCACCAGGCACCATTCCCGAGCCAGCAGTTTCTTGCCGGTAGAGATCGTCTCTGTTCCCCCTGCTCCATTCCCCAAAGTCAGGCTGAGGCCACCTTTTTCATCTATTCCAAAGATGAAGCCACCCCTGGAACTCGGGTTCCATACCGATATTAAGGTTTGCTGTCCCTTCTCAGGCGTCGTTGGCCAAGCATAGGCCTGGACAGTAAAGCTCTTAAGCTGATCAAAATGTTTGTTGGAGGGTACTACGGCGTGCGACCCGGCATAAACGACCTGCTTACGCGCTTTATAGTCGCGCTCGAAATCAGATTTAATCGCCCTTTCCTTGTATCCAGGCCCAGCCGGACTGGTGTCCCCGTGGATAATTTGAACAAGACGGGCACGATAACTTTTTTCACCTTCACAGCTCACCATAAATTTGATTGTTTCGCCGGGGCAAACACTGATCTGGTCGCTATAGCCCATTATAGTTTTCATGCACCCACCTCCAAATCCAACGCACAAACATTCCGGGAGTCAGGTCGGATCGATCAGTCGCCCAAATCCTCGCCCGTGTGCTGCTTCCATCGCTGTTTGAAGACGTGCCATTCGGCGTCTTCGATTGCGTGAAACACCTGATTTGACATTTTGATGGGCTCCCCGCGCTTACCGGTGAGCTGGCCAAGAACCCATTCTTCATGGGGCTTCCGGCACACAAGAACGTACTTCCCGGTCATGGGAGCCCCACGGAATAAGTTCATGATCCGTTGGAGACGGGGACTATGATTTCCTATCGGATTGCGACGAAATTCTTCGATGACCTGTCTGTCTTCAGGCTGAATTTGGTACATGTGCAAACCCGCCTTAACGCTCAGCTCAATTCCTGAGCCTTAAGATATATGATTAACGGATAGGACTCTTGACATCAATGGCTTAGAACTTGACAGGCCCTCCGAGGGCAGTCGTCAAAACTTGAGATCAAGAGCCTGCGGGAAACGGAGCTGGAGCTGTCAATTCCCAGCTCGTCGATTTTGATTGATGACCCCGGCAGGACTTGAACCTGCAGCCCTCAGATTCGAAGTCTGATGCTCTATCCTTTGAGCTACGGGGCCAGCTTGTAACGATATGAGCCATAGGTAGGATCCCAAGGCCAACATCGCAATCAATATTTGCCGGCATCCTCCTCGAAACGGTGCGATGAAAATACACAAATCATGACAAGCTGATAGTTCGGCTGTCTTTCGTTCGCCCGGGAAAATACACTCCGCACA
>DASTFG010000573.1:0-2874 GCA_035708785.1 Anaerolineales bacterium | reverse complement strand
AGCGTACGTGATGATCTCCCCAGTGCAGCCCCAACCCATCGGGGATGTATCCGCGCTGGATATACAAGTTCTGTGCCGCGCCATAATCGGCGGTCATGCCCACGCCAATCCCTGCAACAGAACTCATTTTGGCGATTTCAGCTTCCGCCCTGTCCATCAGCTTCGTACCGATACCCATCCGGCGGAATTTCGGCAGCACGTTGAAGTCCACGATCTCGGGGATGTTCCGGGCGCGGAACGGCTCGTAGTGAGAATCCCGGCAGATCGTAAGATAGCCCGCAAATTCCTCTTCAACAAAAGCCACAAAGACAATTCGGATCTCGAACTCCTGCTCCACCAGATAACGCTCATATTGCGAGGCTGGCTTATTCCAGCCCAGTTCTTGGAAGGCCCTCGCGATTCCAGAAATATCTTTGTCTTCGAGCAGCCGAATATCCGGTACTATTTTTTCCATCTTTTTCTCAACTCTCTGCTCATGGCTCGAGCACGTAACAGCCTGCGTTGGCCGGGTGGTCTTCCACTTGTGCACCCGCCTTTACGTGCCGGATCAGCCATAGGACCAGCCAATCCCCGCCTGCGGCGGACGTATGAACCAGGCTGAACCAGAAGAGATCTGCATTGCCGAGCACCAGACTCAGGATGTAAACAAGTATGCCCAGAATCAGCCCGGGCATGAATGCGCCTATTCGGTAGGCATTTACCTCTACGGGTTCCTTCAGATGGGCATAAGGCGTGAGGGTTTTCCACTGAAAACCGAACTGGATCGCAGAAAATGGCTTGCGCCCAAAGATCATCCATGCAAGGCCGTGAATCATCTCATGCACGACGATCCCCAGAAGGACTGCGACCATGAGAGCGGCAACGCTCCAGGTCGGTTGCATCCTCTGGACACCATGGATCGCATAGAACGCCGCAAATTGCACAACAGCAAGCGGAATGATGACGAACAACGCAATGATGTTTGCGCGCGCCATCGAAATGGACAGGTCTCGTTTGTTTTCCATTATGCTTTACGCCACGAAATCGAAGTTGTCTGAAATGATCGCTATGAGACGTCCAGTTTCTCCACTTCGGATGTAAGCCACTCCAAGATAGGCTGTCCCTGCCCCTTGATGTTCTGATCGACCGATTGTGCATACGTTTGCAGAAAGTGCGCGAGCTGGCCGTCGGGCGCTCGATGGGATTGCAGCAGGCCTTTCAACCAGTCTATTTCTGCGGAGACGTGTGCCATATCGCCTAGCTGGAGGGCTGCATCAATGTTCTCACCGAGAAAATGGATCGCCGTTTCGATGTCTTTTGGAGAAATGGAAAGCGGTTCTACCGCTTCTTTCACCGTCCTTTCGATCTGCCCGCGCTTCGAAGCAAATGCCTGCTGTGCTGACGCATGAACTTGAGATACCGCTTTGGGCTGGCGTTGTTTCAATTTGCCGCTCAGGACCATCTCGATTTCTTCGAGCGCTGCCGGAAGATCATTTCCCAGAAAATAACCCGGAATGAAGCTGGGAAGATCTGGTCTCAGATTGAAGATCCGCCCGCCAAATGCGACGCGGATCTTGCCGCTCGAGAGCGCGAGCGCAGTCTGCTGCAGAGTTGCCGCGCTGGTCAGTTGTTGTGCGATCAGGACGACCAGGTCTGCCCCGGTATTCTTTACCGTATCCGTGAACTGTGAAATAGGGACGTTGGCCCCGAGATAAAGGACGTTCAGCCCGCGCCGGCGAAGGAGCAGGGAAAGCAGCAATGGCGTCAGCGCATGCCATTCGTCAGGCGGACAACCCACGATGACGGTTTGTTGCCGCGTGGGAGCCGGCGAGGCGATCAGCAGTGCATCCAGCCTGCGCATGACAAGGTTGGAGGCAAAGTGTTCCTGTTGTACGCTGGCGAGGTTTTGATACCATAGCTCGCCGATCTCAGACATTCCCTTTTGCAGCACCTCGAGGCAAACGGCCTCAACAGGAAACAAGGAGAATGCCTGGTTCAAGATCTGCTCTGAGGTCGATTCGCTGAAGCGCAGGCAGGCGTCGATCCAGCCCGCGCGCAAAGAGTCGAGGGTTGTGTCGGGGGACTGGTATTGAACCGGAATCGTTGAAGATGCAGCCAGGGTTGCAAGCGGGTCCGAGCCCGAGGCGATCTGCTCGTTCCACAGATCCACGGCGCGGGAGATCGAAAGCCCCTCTTCCTGGCGCCTCATCAGCCATTTGATCGTTTCGATGTCGCGCTGTGAATACAGGCGATGGCCGCCCGCGCTGCGCTGCGGCATGGGAAGCCCGTAACGCCGTTCCCAGGCGCGTAAGGTATCGGCGGCGATCCCGGTTTCCTTGAGAACGACTTTGAGATTGAAGGCTGGTGTTGCGCTGATCATAAATTTTCCTCTCATCACCCTGCAGGCATGACTCGCAAATTTCAAGTATGGCTGGGTGCATAGTTCAGATTTTGCACAGATATTGTACCTGCTTCTTTCAGGATTCGCTCGGTCGTGAGACGGGCGGATAACAGGACGATCGGCAGACCCGTGCCCGGATGTGTGGAGGCGCCCGTGAAGTAAAGATTTTTGTACTTCTTGTGACGGTTCTGCGGGCGCAGATAGCCCACCTGCCAGAAGTTATGGCTGAGCCCGAACGCGGCACCCTTTTCGAGGTTGAAGCGCTCCTTCCAGACCTTGGGCTGGTAGACGATCTCGAACCTGATATGCTCCTTGAGGTCGTCTGCGCCCATTTCCCTGGCAAGGCGCGTCAGGACGGTCGCACGCGCCCGCCTCACGAGCGCCTCCCAATCCTGCTCGGCGCGCGCCTCGAGATGCCCGACCGGGACGAGTACGTACAACGTATCCTGGCCCGGCGGCGCGGCAGCTTTGTCTGTGCGGGCCGGCGCATGAAC
>DASTFG010000572.1:0-4128 GCA_035708785.1 Anaerolineales bacterium | reverse complement strand
AAGGTCAGCGCCAGGGACCGCGCGACGGGCAAGGAGCAGAAGATCACGATTACGGCCAGCACGAACCTCAACCAGCAGGATATCGAACGGATGGTCCAGGAGGCGCAGCGCAACGCGGCCGAGGACCGCCGGCGCCGAGAGCTGGCCGACGCCCGTAACACAGCCGATACCCTTACATACCAGGCTGAGAAAACCCTGCAGGAACTGGGCGACAGACTGCCCTATGAGGAGCGCACCCGGATCGAAAATCAGGTCAACGAGCTGCGCGAGGCGATGAACGGGGAGGACGTCAGCCGCATGAGGCAGTTGTCAGAAACGCTGGAACAGATGGTCCACAGCCTGAGCCAGCAGGTCCGTGCCGCTCAGCCGGAAGGACCCGGCCGAGAGGAAGGTCCGCCTGACGATGACACAGTCGAGGGCGAGGTCCGGGAGGTGTAACTCTGATGGCGCAGACCAAACAGGAAGAGCAGGAAGAAGTCCGCTTGCCCGAAAGCCTGGAAGACTGCCATGCCGAGCTGCACGCGGCCCGTCGGAAATTGCAGGAGACGCACGACAAATATCTACGGGCTGCCGCGCAGGTTGAAAACGTGCGCAAGTGGACGGAGCGCGACGTACTGACACGGGCGAAAGAGGACCAGCGCAGGCTGCTGCGCCAGTTCCTCGAGATCATGGATAACCTCGACCGGGCGCTGGCGCAGCCCGCGGAGCGGGCTGTGCTTTTCCAGGGCGTACAGCTGACACAGAAGCAATTGGAAAAAGTGCTGGCGCAGGCAGGCGTCCAGCGGATGAACGTCGAGCCGGGCCAGGCCTTCGATCCGGCGTATCATGAGGGCGTCGAAGTCCGCTTTGGAGATGTGGATGAAATGACGGTCGCAGACGTGGTCCAGCCCGGCTATTTGTTTGAGAACGATCTACTCCGGCCCGCAAGCGTGATTGTCGTGCGGCCGCGAAACGAAGGACGGTGACCTGGGAGCGCTATGGACTTCAAAGATTATTATGAGATTCTGGGTGTTTCGCCCGATGCAGACGAGAAAACGATCAAGCAGACGTACCGCAAGCTGGCGCGCCAGTACCATCCCGATGTAAATCCTGGGAACAAAGATGCCGAAGAAAAGTTCAAGGCCATCAACGAAGCCTACCAGGCGCTCTCGAACCCGGAGCAGCGCAAAAAATACGATGAACTGCGTGCCCAGTACCAGCGCTGGCAGCAGACCGGGCGAAGACCGCAGGATTTCAACTGGCAGGACTGGGCAGCCCAGCCTGGAGAGAGCGCCAATGTGCGCTATGCCTCTGCAGAAGACCTGGAGGACCTGTTCGGCAGCGACAGCCCGTTCTCGGACTTCTTTACTTCCATCTTCGGCCAGACGGGCGGCCGGGCGCGGCCCACCGGCCCGCGCAAGGGCCAGGATGTGGAGGCTGAGGTCGATCTCACGCTGGAAGAGGCTGTCAACGGCGCAACCCGCGCCTTCCAGATCGGGGACAGGCGTATCGAGGCCCGCATCCCGCCCGGGGTCCGCACGGGATCGCGGGTGCGACTGGCCGGTCAGGGTGGGCCGGGACGAGATGGCGGGCAGGCAGGCGATGTGTATCTTGTTGTCCGGCTCGTTCCCCATCCGAACTTCGAAGTGGAAGGCGACGACCTCCATACGGAGGTGCCGGTCGATATTTATACCGCGGTCGCAGGCGGCGAAGTGCGCGTTCCTACGCTGGATCGCCCGGTGATGCTGAAGATCCCCCCGAAGACCCAGGGCGGCCGGACGTTCCGGCTGAGCGGCAGGGGCATGCCGAGGCGCGCTGATTCCAAAACCCGCGGAGACTTGTTCGTGCGGGTCAAATTGATGCTGCCCGAGAATATGACTGAGGAAGAATTGAACACCATCCGTTCCCTGGCTGCAAAACGCGGTAACCGGCAGCCGGTCTAAAAGAACGGTGAATTTGGCGTGTTGGAAAAGATATGGAGAGAATATCCTTGGATAACAAGTTGATCTCTGAGAGACTCCAGCCTGACGATCCCGCATAC
This sequence comes from Anaerolineales bacterium, assembly GCA_035708785.1. Lineage (GTDB taxonomy): Bacteria > Chloroflexota > Anaerolineae > Anaerolineales > Villigracilaceae > Defluviilinea. The sequence goes on along the minus strand of DASTFG010000572.1, from coordinate 2,108 downwards.
ACTCGCTGTTATCAAAGGCTGAAGGAAGATCTGGAGCTGGACAACGAGGCCCTCGAGGTCATCCTGCACTTGCGCAACCAGGTCACGGTCTTGCAGACGCGCCTGCGCAGGCTGGAATCGACCCTGGAAATTTATCAATTGAGGAGTGGGGCGCGCCTGACAAGATACCGGGAAGTCCTCCAGGACGCAGACTGGGAAGATATCTGAAAATTGTTAAATGCCCTGGCATTAGGCTTGCAACGATGCACATTCTGATAGTATAAATTTTGGCGGGTTGTATTTCATACATACGAGAAATCAAAATTCACAAAGAGGTGATTGCATGGCATTTAATATCAATCGCTTTACCGAAAAATCGCAGGAAGCCGTGATCCGTGCCCAGCAGGTTGCCGAGGAGCTGAACCACAGCCAGGTGGAACCGGAGCATCTGTTTGCGGCGCTCCTCCAGCAGGACGAGGGAATTGTCCCGCAGGTCTTGCAGCGGGTGGGCGCGAATCCCCGCGACCTTCTACAGCAAGTACAGACTGAGCTAGACCGGCTGCCCAAAGTGAGCGGAGGCGGCGTTCAGGTGAGCATCTCGCCGCGCCTCAGGAAAGTCCTCGTGCGCGCCCATGACGAGATCCAGGCCTTTCGTGACGAATACGTCAGCGCCGAGCACTTGCTCCTCGCCCTGATCGAGTCCGGCGGCGGCGCGGTCGAGCGCATCCTGCGCCAGGCAAATGTCACGCGCGAGGCCCTGCTCCAAGCGCTCACCCAGGTCCGCGGCTCGCAGCGCGTGACCAGCCAGAACCCGGAAAGTACCTACGCGGCCCTGGAGAAGTACGGCCGCGACCTGACACAGCAGGCGCGTCAGGGCAAGCTCGATCCCGTGATCGGCCGTGACGAGGAGATCCGCCGGGTCGTCCAAATCCTTTCAAGGCGGACGAAGAACAACCCCGTCCTGATCGGCGAGCCCGGCGTTGGCAAGACCGCCATCGTCGAGGGACTGGCGCAGCGCATCATCCGCGGCGATGTGCCGGAAGCATTGAAGGACAAGCGCCTGATCCAGATCGACCTCGGCTCGCTGGTGGCCGGCGCCAAATACCGCGGTGAGTTCGAAGAGCGGCTCAAGGCCGTGCTCAAGGAGATCCAGGAGGCCGACGATATCGTCGTCTTCATCGACGAATTGCACACGGTCGTCGGCGCGGGCGCGGCCGAGGGCGCGATGGACGCCTCCAACATGCTCAAGCCGATGCTGGCGCGCGGCGAATTGCATTTGATCGGCGCGACAACTTTAAATGAATACCGCAAGCACATCGAGAAGGATGCCGCTCTCGAGCGCCGCTTCCAGCCGGTGATGGTCGGGGAGCCCTCGGCGGAGGATACGATCTCAATCCTGCGCGGCCTCAAAGAACGCTATGAGACTCATCATGGTGTGCGCATCACCGACTCGGCGATCATCGCCGCCGCCACCCTGAGCGACCGCTACATCTCCGACCGATTCCTGCCCGACAAGGCCATCGACCTGATCGACGAAGCCGCCGCCCGTTTGCGGATGGAGATCACCAGCGACCCGGTCGAGCTGGACGAGATCAAGCGCCGCATTATGCAGCTCGAGATCGAGCGCGAGGCGCTCAAGAAGGAGAAAGATGCCTCGAGCAAGGCCCGCCTCACCAAGCTCGAACAGGAGCTCGCCAACCAGGAGGAGCACAGGCGCGCCCTCGAAACACAGCTCCAGCAGGAACGTCAGGCCCTGCAGAAGATCACACACTTGAAGGAGCAGATTGACCAGACTCGCCTGGAGATCGAGCGCGCCCAGCGCCAGCAGGACTGGGAACGCGCCGCCCGTCTTCAATACAGTGAGCTCACCAGGCTCGAGGAGGAGCTTCGCCAGGCGGAGGAGAAGCAGCACGAGCAGGTCGGGGGCGTCCTGCTCAAACAGGAAGTGGACGCGGAAGACATCGCCCAGGTGGTCGGCAAATGGACAGGCATCCCCGTCTCCAGGCTGCTCGAGGGCGAGATGGAAAAGCTGATCTATATGGAGGACCGCATCCACCAGCGGCTCGTAGACCAGGAGGAGGCGGTGCAGGCCGTGGCGGATGCCGTCCGCCGATCGCGGACCGGACTGC
>DASTFG010000571.1:0-7105 GCA_035708785.1 Anaerolineales bacterium | reverse complement strand
TGGCTATGCGCCCAAGCCTGAGGAGTACGAAGCTTCTGGTGTCCACGTATTCCGGCCTCGGGTCGTGTTCGCCTGGAGACAATTTCCGAAAGACGCTACTCGCTGGCAGTTTCTCGAGGCTGACTAGGCCCTCTCAATCTGCAGAATCTATGTTGATCTCATACCTGGAACTAGGGGAGCCACTCAGTGGAGGCAAAACGTTGCCTTGAATCATCACTGGAAACATCGTATTCTCTAGTTTCAGTTCCCGGGAACTGTTTGTCGAACCGGCGAAACAAATTATCATTGAGCTGGTCTTGGCCTTGCAGGACGAACCAGACCTCATAGCCAGAGAAAACAAATATTGCTTTAGAAGTAGGAGTGACAGATGCTGCGTATCAGTTTTAATCTTGTCATCGCCATCTTGGTCGGATGCACAAGTGCACCGCTTCCGCCCACGGAAGCCATTGATCCACCGATGATTGTAGAACCGGCCACAATGGAGCCCACTTCGACGGACGAGCTCTCGACAGAATCGCCAACCAGCGAAAATTCCATTTCTCCCGATCAATTCGAAATTCGAGAATATCCTGTCCCGGCAGGCTCGCACCCGCATGACGTCGCGCCCGCTCTTGAGGGAGACATCGTCTGGTACACCGCGCAGCACCAGGGGGCGCTGGGCAGACTCGACCCCACGACGGGTGAAACGCATCACATCCCGCTTGGGGCAGGATCATCCCCACATGGCGTTATCGTTGGTCCGGACGGTGCGCCGTGGATCACGGATAGTGGCCTGAATGCAATCGTGCGCGTCAATCCGGGAACGGAAGAGGTCCAGGTCTTCCCCCTGCCCGCAGAGACCGGATACGTCAACCTCAACACCGCGGCCTTTGACCGGCATGGGATCCTTTGGTTTACGGGGCAGGGCGGCATCTATGGGCGGCTCGAGCCGGGGACCGGGAATATGCAGGTCTTCGATGCGCCGCGCGGCCGCGGACCGTATGGGATTACAACCACACCTGATGGTACAGTCTACTATGCCTCCCTGGCAAATAACCACGTTGGTCGCATCGATCCCCAAACGGCGGAAGCGACGATTCTCGAGCCTCCTACGCCAGGTCAGGGCGCGCGCCGTGTCTGGTCTGATTCACAGGGAAGGGTCTGGGTCAGTGAGTGGAATGCAGGTCAAGTATCGGTATACGACCCGGCGGACAATTCATGGCGGCAATGGAAGCTCCCGGGCAACAACCCGCAGGCATATGCTGTCTATGTCGACGATCAGGATATCGTCTGGCTCAGCGACTTTGGCGCGAACGCCCTCGTGCGGTTCGACCCGGACCTGGAAGCGTTTACCGTTTACGAGCTGCCCAGCCCCGGCGCGGCCGTCCGCCAAATCCTTGGCAGACCCGGGGAAGTGTGGGGAGCGGAGTCGGGAGCGGATAAACTGGTCGTGATACGGATCAATCCGCAGTAGATCATCGAATTGGTTTCCGGCGGCATGTCGCCTTTCAATCATGAACATTCCCTGTTCCCTAAAGAGCCCGGGAACAGGGAATGCCACTATACCCGGTCATTTCTCGATGAGCGAAAAGACCCGCACGAGGAAGAACGCCAGCGCCGCGCCGAACAGCGCGGAACCGACCGAGATGAGGATACTCCGGTCCACAGCGTCGGTGATGGTCTTGGCACCGACTGCCATGAAAATCCCAGCCAGCGCGAGGGACACGAAAGTCACGCTGGTACGAGCCATCCGATTTTTGGTATCCATTTTTTATCTCCTGTTCTTTTTACATACTTTTTTGTATGTAAATTTGGTAAAAAAACTTGTTTTTACTTCTGCAGACCTTTGATCAGAATATCTGCAAAAGACTGTGCACTTTTCTTCAACGAAAATGATTTTGGCGATGCAAGCCACATTTGAATGGCACCATTCTCAAACGCGATGAAGGCACGCGCCATATCGGTCGGGTCGATGTTGTCGCGTAAAATGCCCTGGTTAATACCCATTCGCATCGCATCCGCAATGCCGGCGATCAGGGCTTTTCCTGCATCGATCTGCTTTTTGCGTCCCGCCTTCAGTTCAGGATCGAGACTGGTCTTGAAGAGCGCCAGTTCCATCACTGCGCGTGCCTCTTTGTCATCTTCGATGAGCGCACATTGACTGATGAACACCCGCCGCAGGATGTCGATCAGCGTTCCGCCTGCAGCTACGGCCTCCTGCACCACTGCCGCGCCGCGCGCAGAAAATTCCTCCACCAGAGTGTTGTACAGATCCGCTTTACCTTTGAAGTGCCAGTAAATCGCGCCTCGTGTAACCTTGGCAGCAGCTGCCACATCATCGAGCGTTGCGGCGGCGTAGCCTTTTGCACTGAAAACAGTCAGTGCCGCCTTCAATACTCGAGCGCGGGTGACCGCGGCTTCTTCTTTCGTCCGTCTCATACTATACATACTAACGCGTATGTATGTTTTTGTCAAGAGGGCGAACGTGTCAGTTCGACGACCAGCGTATCCATGGCCAGATCGAGCGTGACCTGGCTTGTTTTGACCCCCTCATCGATGGAAAGCAGTTTACGGTAGATATTCTCCAGGGTGTCCATCGAAAAGCGCGCGGCTTGCTGGGTTGCCTTCTCCGCCACAAACGGATGCACCCCCAGGGCCCGCGCTACATCGTTCTGGTTGCCGCGCCCATCCAGGATCTCACGCGCCTGGATCAAGAGACGGAACTGCCGCACCACCATGCCCCACAATGAAAACTCATCTTCGGTCTCGAGCAGGCGGTGCAGCAAATGTTGTGCGGATTTGCCGTTCCCGTTTGCCAGTGCATCGACAAAATCGAACACGGATTGCTGGGAGGTGACGATACAGACCGCCTCCACATCCTGAACGGTAATGGGCCGCGCCCAATTGACGTAGGCCAGAAGTTTGGCAATCTCCATCCCCGCCTGGCGCGTATCCACGCCGACCATATCCTTGAGCAACGCCGCAGCACGCGGCTCGATCTGCCCGCCCTGATTTTTCGTCTCATTGGCGATCCAGCCCGTCATTTCTTTCAGGCGAGGCAGCATGAAGGCCCTGGATTGGACGAGTTTATTATTTTTTGCCGCCCACTTCACCAGCCAGTGTTTCTCGGCATCCCTCGGCTCAATGGATTCATGCAGCACCAGGCGGGCTGTCTCAGGCGTTTTTTCGAGGAATTCACAGAACGCCTTGCGGGCAGATGGATTATTATATATTGTGGAGGGATTTGCCAGCAGCACCAGACGTCTCTTGGCGAGGAACGGCAGGGCGTTGACGGCATTGTTCAGGTCATCCTCAGTCATGGAACGCGCGTCGAGTCGCGCGGTGTTCATGTCTGCGCTGGTGGGATCCGTAAAATCGGACTCGAATTCTTTCAGCTTGCGTGAGATGGCAAACTCATCGTTGCCGAAGAGAAAATAAACGTTGGGCATGTGGCTGGGGCACGATGTACTGTGCCCTTACTTCGTGACTACTCGGTGCACACCTTTGCGGACAAGAGCAATATCCATAACGCGCAGATCACCCAGGTCCGCTTCGGTGGTGATGTTGGCCTGGAGCCAGGTCCCCAGCGGCCGACTGAGGAAAAAACCAAGGACTCCAAACGCAACAACAAGTGGGATGAGCGCGATCCGCCAGAAGGTGGAGCGCACGCCTCGGAACGGTGCCCAGGCGAACAGTCCGGGAAGGAACGCCGTCGTCACAAGATTCGTCCCGCAGCCCGGGTGGACGGCCAGTCCCCTTTCACCGGCGCGCAGGCGCCTCATCGCTTCCGTCACCGCGGAGCGGATATCCTGTGTGTTGAAGTTTCCGAAGAGGAAAAAGCCTGCGGGATTAGAATGCCCCCCCATGTTCTGATTTTTGTATTTATCCGCCAGGATGTGAAGCGTGGCATGTTCGAGGGCGTGGTTACGCCGGGTCTCGAGGATGAGAGGAAGGTCTAGTATCATACTTTTGATTATAGCGCTAAAGCTAGCCGCATACCTTATTATAGATAAGAATACCTTAATCTGACTCTATTTCGTAATAATCCGGTGAACGCCTTTGCGCACAGGAACGATTTCCACGACTTGCATGTTCCCTAAATCGGCTTCGGTGGTGATGTTGCGCTGGATCCAGGGGCCCAGCGGTTTACTCAGCAGGTAGCCGAAGACGGCAAACACCAGACCGACCGGGATCAATAGCAGGCGCCAACGCGTGGATCGAGCTCCCTGAAACGGGACCCAGGCAAGGGTCGCAGGGAGAACCATGGATGTGGCGAAGTTCGTCCCACAGCCTGGATGGATCGCCAGGTCGCGTTCCCCGGCTCGCAGGCGGCTCATGGCTTCATTCATCGCCTTATGAATTGTGTCAATGGCGATATCGCCAAACAGGAAGAAACCTGTGGGATTGGAATGTCCGGCAAGGTTTTTGCCTCCGTACTTGCCTTCAAGGATCTTAAGCGTGGCATGCTCCAATGCATGATTACGCCTTGTTGCAAGGTAGGGAGGCAGGTTAAGGATTGGATCAAGTATCATGATTTCATTATAGTGTTAAAGTCGAACTCGCAGCGTTTGAGGAATATAAGAATACATTAATATCTCTGCTATCATTTTTTGTTTGGAAATATGGAAATAGGGGCCATTAATGGTTGGCATCTTCCAGCTTGCGATAGGTTTCGAGCAAACTGATCAGGATCTGGTCGGTGAACGTATGCATCTTGTGAAGCATTTCCTCCCAGGCCCTGCCGGAAAGGATATTCGCCTCACGATAGACTTTCATGACGGATTCGATCAGCGCATTGCGGAAGAATAACAACGCCCGTGTAGCATCCACCCCGCTCAGACCGTAGCGGCGGGCCCGCGAAGCATATTCGTATCCGATGGCATGTGCTTCCGAATCATCGGTGTTCTCTGAAACAAGATAGGTCATCAATCCATGCGAGAGCGAGCGGGCGCTCTCGCGATATTGTCTGCGGGCGTTCTCATCCAGCTTCTGGTACCAGCTCTCGGATTCCAGATTGGCTTCCCCGATCTGCACCCGGACGTTCTTCATCGCGGTGTAGAGAATGCTCTCGGGCTCCACACGCACCTCACGCGCGGTCTTCGCCCACAGCAAGACTTCCTCGCGCCGGTAGCGCCGGTGTCCGCCGGAAGTGCGGTGCGTGGGCAGGACTCCCTTATCGGACCACAACCGGACGGTGCTTGGATGCACGCCGAGGAGTTTTGCCGCGTCGCTCAGGGAAAGCCATTCGTCAGTCATTTCATTGCCTTTGGAGTCGTGGAGTCTGCTCCACCCAGGCAGCAAGCTGCCCGACTCCATAGTTTACTCCGCCGCGAGCGCCACTTTTTCGACATAGGATGGCTCTTCAACCTGCCTCCTGAAGACGCTGACATCAATGCGGTAAAGCATAACCGCGGCGACGAATAACATCAAGGCCTCTATGGTGAATACAACCAGATACCCGCTCAGCGCGTGACCCGATACCTGTGTCACCACGTCGCGCACCACACCGCCAAGCACCGATCCCACCAGGCGTGAAAGTGCATTGGAGAACCCCCACGCGCCGATATAGAGCCCAACCATGCCGGGGATGGTGAGATCGAACATAAGCGACAGGTTCGCGACAGTGGAGAGGCCTGTGCCGATGCCTAAGAGCGTCACACCCGCGTAGAAAATATTCTGGCTGACCAGGATACCACTCATCACAATCACGATAAACCCGAGCAAGGCGCCTGAGTTACCCAGCTGTGCAACCAGGCGTTTCGATACACGTCCTTCCAGCAGGCCAGCAATAATGATAGCAAGGAGCACGAACGTCCCCCAGATGGATGTGATGCGCGTGGTCTGGGTGACGGTTAAGCCGAAGGCTTCGGCGCCGAACGGCTCGAGCAGAACGTCTTGTCCAAGGATCGCGGCGAGCAACAGGAGGAGATAGATAAAGAAAGTACGCGCGACCGGGTTGGCCGTGATGGCAGAAGTCATCTGTTTGACGGTGTAAGCCTCGGATGCGGCTGAAGAAACGCCTGCGCGCGGCTCGAGCCTGATCAGGCCCAGCAGACCGAGGAACAGGGCAGCCGCGGCGACAACCCCAAAGGCGCGCATCAGTGCCTCCGGCGTATACGGATCCAGCATGCGACTCAGTCCGATAGCAGTCAGGATGATGGACAGGATCATCATGAACCACATCGTGGCAACGGTCTTGCCGCGCCCCTTCTCGCCCGAGAGTTCGGAGGCCAGGGACAGATAGGAAACTGCCGAAAGATTATAGCCCATGCCCCATGCCCCGAAGGCAAGGATGCCCGCCAGCAGGCCGAGGGGGAAATTATCCGCCAGAAGGAACGCAACCTGCGGCGAGACGATCACGCCGAGCACACAAAGCATCAGCCCCGCCAGGATGTACGGGGTGCGGCGAAAGCCAAAGATCGGGTGACGGTCGGAATAGGAACCGATGGCTACCTGGATGGGAGAAAACAAGTAGGGGAGTGAAGCAAGGATTGCCACGAGGGTCGCAGAGATGGCGAGCTCCTTGATCATCACACGGTTGAGCGTACTGTTGATCGGGACAAGGGTCATCGCGACCGCGACATGGATGAGGCCAAGCTGGAAGCGTTTGAGGAACATTTTTTACCACAAGGGACACGAAACTGCACTAAGGCATAATCAGGAGAGGCTGGTTTTCCTTCATGTCCATGATGTACTTGCTTAAATACGAGCAGGGCGTTCTACGCGCCCACACTCCGATATTGCTATTTTAGGCACAAAGCCACAAAATGCAATGTAGATTTATGTAGAAATTTACTAGAGGTTGGTGAGTAGATTTCCCATTACTTCGTTTCCTTGATCATCCCCCTCGCCACCTGCATGAGCTCATGTGCGGAACGGATCGTCCCTTCGCCGACGGCGCCGAGCATCTGTGAGAGCTCGAGCAGGCGCGGCTCGCCGTCGAGGCGCTCCACACGGGTCAGCGTACGGTTGCCCTGGATCAGCTTTTGTACCTGGTAATGCTCATCGCCAAATGCGGCCAGCTGCGGAAGGTGCGTGACGCAAAAGACCTGGTGCATACGCGAGAGATTCCAAAGCTTCTGGCCCACGATCATGCCGACGCGCCCGCCGATGCCCTGGTCAATCT
>DASTFG010000570.1:0-3895 GCA_035708785.1 Anaerolineales bacterium | reverse complement strand
GAAAGTTTTTTTGTTCATCAGTCTTTTCATTCTGATCCGGGCCGGGCTGCCTCGCCCGCGTTTCGACCAGTTGATGAGCTACGCCTGGAAAGTCATGCTGCCCTTGTCGCTGATCAATCTGGTCATCACGGGCGGCCTGGTGCTGGCGCTGGGTTGGTAAGAAGGAGGTTTGATGTTTACAAGTGCAATCCGAACGCTGTGGGAGATCTTCCTGCACACCTTTCATAAGCGTGAGACGATCCAGTACCCCGATGAGAAACCTGTTCTGCCGCCGCGCTGGCGCGGGCGGATCGTCCTGACGCGCGATCCGGATGGCGAAGAACGCTGCGTCGCCTGCTATCTGTGCGCGGTGGCCTGTCCGGTCGACTGCATCTCGCTCCAGGCCACCGAAGACGAGCATGGGCGCCGTTATCCGGAATTCTTCCGGATCAATTTCTCGCGCTGCATCTTCTGTGGCTACTGCGAGGAGGCCTGTCCGACCTATGCGATCCAGCTCACCCCTGATCTAGAGATGGGCGAGTACGACCGCCAGAACATGGTCTACGAAAAGGAAGACCTGTTGATCAGTGGCACGGGTAAATATCATGATTACAACTTCTACCGCGTCTCCGGCGTGAAGATCGGCGGCAAGGACAAGGGTGAAGCTATCGCGGAAGAGAAACCTGTGAATATTCGTAGTCTCTTGCCGTAGGAGAAGGCTGCCCCATGATCTATCTGTTTTATCTGGCCGCGGCCGTGGCGCTCATCTCGACCTATATGGTCATTACACGATTGAATATCGTCCATGCCCTGCTGTATATGGTGATGTCGCTCCTCGCAGTAGCTTTGATCTTCTTTTTTCTGGGAGCGCCGTTCATCGCTGCCATGGAAGTCATCATCTATGCGGGGGCGATCATGGTGCTGTTCATCTTTGTCGTCATGATGCTCAACCTGGGTCCCCAATCGGTCGTCCAGGAGCGCCAGTGGTTCAACCTGAACACCTGGCGGGGACTGGTCGGCCTGGCGGGCATTCTGCTGGTCGAACTTATATTTGCCTTCCGGCTCGGTTACATCCAGCCGCAGACTGTGACGGAATTGACCCCTCATGAAGTTGCCCTCTCGCTGTTCGGACCGTACCTGCTCGGCGTCGAGCTGGCCTCCATGCTGCTTCTGGCGGGGCTGGTCGGCGCGTATCATTTAGGCCGCGAGCCGGAGCGACAGGAAAGGCGCGTCTGATGGCATCTATTCCTCTGCATCATGCGCTGATCCTTGCGGCGATGCTCTTTACACTGGGACTGGTGGGATTGATCGTGCGCCGCAACGTGTTCTTCATGTTGATGTCCATCGAGATCATGCTGAACGCTGCCGGGCTTGCGTTTGTCGTCGCCGGCATGCGCTGGGCGCAGCCTGACGGGCAGGTGATGTTCCTGTTCATCATCAGTGTGGCGGCCGCGGAAGTGAGCATCGGCCTGGCGCTGATCCTCAGGCTGTACCAGCAGTTCAAGACCCTGGATGTGGATGCCGCCAGTGAGCTGCAGGGTTAATGGGAAGTGGTGATGACCTTACAGGATCTGATCCCTCTCTTGCCCCTGCTGATGCTCTCCGTCGCGATCGTGGTCGTGATGCTGGTCATCGCCTTCCGCCGGCACCACCGCCTGTCGTTCACGCTGACGTTCATCGGGCTGGCGCTCACCCTCGTCACGCTGCCGTTCGCCGCCCGCGCCCTGCCCGCCCCCGTGACTCCGCTACTCATCGTGGATGGGTTCGCCGTCTTTTACATTGCGCTGATCCTGATCACCAGTCTGGTGGTGGTGGTCCTCTCTTTCGATTACATCGACAAAGTGGCCGGCAACAAGGACGAGTACTACCTCCTGATCCTGCTGGCTACATTAGGGACTTGTACGCTCATCGTTAGCAATCATTTTGTTTCCTTCCTGCTGGGCCTCGAGATCCTGAGCATGGCACTCTTCACGATGATCGCATACACGCGCTTCCAGCGTGAACGTGTCGAGGCGGCCATCAAATATCTCATCCTGGCTGCTGCGGCTTCGGCTTTCCTGCTCTTTGGGATGGCACTGATCTATCTCGTCTTCGGCACGATGCAGTTCAGCCAGATGTCGCCGCCCGGGACCTTGCCTCTTGAAGAGCAGATCCTCCTGACGATCGGTATGAGCCTGCTGATCGTCGGGATTGGCTTCAAGCTCGCGCTGGTCCCGTTCCATATGTGGGTGCCGGATGTCTATCAGGGCGCGCCTGCTCCGGTGACCGCTTTTATTGCCACGGTCTCCAAAGGCGGGGTGTTTGCCCTGTTCCTGCGCTTGTTCGCCCATCTCTCGCTGGATATCGGCAGTGGGTTATGGAACGTGATCGCCTTGATCGCCATTGCCTCGATGTTGGTCGGCAACCTGCTGGCGCTGGTCCAGAACAATGTCAAGCGCATCCTGGCGTACTCCTCCATTGCGCACTTCGGCTATCTGCTCGTAGCCTTCCTGGCCGGCACCCTTTTTGCCTCTTCTTCGATGACCTTTTACCTTGTGGTCTATATCGTCACATCGCTGGTGGCCTTTGGGGTGATCTCGGTCCTCTCGCATCCCGAGAGGGAATTCGAGGACTTGCAAACCTACCGCGGGTTGTTCCGGCGGCGGCCGGCCTACGCTGTGTTCATGACCCTCTCCCTGCTTTCTCTGGCCAGCCTGCCCCCGACGGGTGGACTGGTCGGGAAAGTCCTGCTCGCCGCCGCGGGTGTCGAAGCTTCGCTGTGGCTGCTGCTGGCCGCGCTTGTGATCGGCAGTGTGATCAGCGTATTCTATTACCTGCGCGTGGCGATCGCCATGTTCCGCCAGCCGGAGGCCGGAGACGGGCTCCCGATCCCCGCTATTCCCCGGGGCGCGAATCTGACGCTGACTCTTCTGAGCATCGTCTTGGTCGTGCTCGGCATTTACCCGACGCCGTTGATTCGTTGGATCGAGCGTGTGGTCACTTCGCTGGTTTGAGAAAAGAACACTGCCCAAAATATATCGCCGTTTATATCTCTTCCTTATGACCCGGTCTATATGGAGAGAACCCGAATTGTGTTATGGTGTAAAGAAGAGAAAGGAGCTTGATTGACGAGGACAAAACTGCATGAGCTGGCGGACCTGGGACAGTCCGTCTGGCTCGATTACATGCACCGGTCTCTGATCAAATCAGGCGGGCTGCGCGAGTACGTCGAGAAGGGTTTGCGGGGTGTAACGTCCAACCCGGCGATTTTTGCAGAGGCGATCGCCGAAAGCGATCTCTATAATGATCAAATAGAGAAACTGGCGCGGGACGGCAAATCTCCCGAGGAGATCTACGAGGAGCTGGTCGTCGAAGACAGCCGGATGGCTGCGGATGTCCTGCGCCCGGTCTTTGACGAAAGTGCGGGAACGGATGGGTTTTTCAGTCTCGAGGTCAATCCCCACCTCGCCCACGATACGCCGGGCACGGTTCAGGAAGCCTTTCGATTATTCAAGGCCGTGGACCGGTCAAATATCATGATCAAAGTCCCGGCCACGGAAGAAGGGATATCCGCTTTCAGGGAGCTGACCGAGGAAGGCATCAACATCAATGTCACATTGATGTTTTCCCTGGCCCAGTATGACGCCGTCGCCGAAGCCTTTATCGCCGCGCTGGAAAAGCGCGTCGCCAATGTCTACAATGTCAAGACGATCGCTTCGGTGGCCTCGCTCTTCGTCAGCCGCATCGATACCAAAGTGGACGAATTGCTGGAGATTCTCGATACGCCCGGGGCAAGGTCCCTCAAGGGCACGATCGGGATCGCCAATGCCAAGATGGCATACCAGCGCTTCAAGGAGCTCTTCCAGAGCGAACGCTGGGAGCTTTTGGCGGATAAAGGCGCGCATGTCCAGCGTGTGCTCTACGGCAGTACGGGCAC
>DASTFG010000569.1:0-2433 GCA_035708785.1 Anaerolineales bacterium | reverse complement strand
GCTGGAAACAAAAATGCCGCCCTGCCCCTCCTGGCTGCTGCATTGCTGACCGATGAACCAATTATTCTGCGCAACATCCCGCAGATCCAGGATGTGCGTGTGATGCGAAAACTGATCGAAAGTCTTGGCGTGCAGATCGAAGAATTGGATGCCGCTTCGTGGCGTGTCACGGCGCGGGACCTGCGGCCTGCTGACCTGAACCCGGACCTCTGCCGCCGCATACGCGCCTCTATTTTGGTCGCCGGCCCGCTGGCCGCGCGCATTGGTGAATTTAAGCTACCGCCACCGGGCGGAGATGTCATCGGCCGTCGTCGGCTCGATACACACATCCTCGCGTTGCGCGCCCTGGGCATGGATGTGAAATATGAGCGCGGCTTTTCCTTTCGCGCCACTGACTTGCGCGGCGTGGATTTCCTCATGGATGAAGCCAGTGTCACCGCGACCGAAAATGCCATCATGGCAGCCGTGACGGCGAAAGGAGACACAGTCATCCGCAATGCCGCCTCGGAGCCGCATGTGCAGGAACTCTGCTACTTTTTAAATGGACTGGGTGCAAGGATCGAAGAGATCGGTTCCAATACACTTCATATTCAAGGCGTGCCCAAGCTGCATGGCGGGGAATTTACGATCGGTCCCGATTATCTGGAGGTGATCAGTTTTGTCGGTGCAGCAGCGGTCACGCATGGGAGCATCCGTGTGAAGGAGGCCGGTGTGCGTAACCTTCACATGATCAAGCATGTCTTCGAGCGGATGGGCGTGACCTGGGAGGTGGAAGGCGACGACCTGATCGTTCCGGCGGATCAGAGGTTGACAATCATCCCCGACATGGATGGCGCGATTCCTGAAATCAAAACAAATGTTTGGCCCGCCTTTCCGACCGATTTGATCAGTATTGCCATCACAGTGGCTACACAGGCGCGCGGCTCTGTCATGTTCCATGACTGGATGTTTTCCGGCCGCATGTATTTCACCGATAAGCTGGTGGGAATGGGGGCAAAGATCATCTTGTGCGACCCATACCGCTGTCTGGTGCAGGGGCCGAATCAGTTGTACAGCGAAAACCTGGAAAGCCCGGATATTCGGGCCGGCATGTCCATGCTGCTGGCTGCCCTTGCGGCAAAAGGAACGTCTACCATCCGCAATATCGGCCAGATCGAGCGCGGCTATCAGGATGTGGATAAAAAGCTGCAGGCTCTCGGCGCGCAGATCGAACGGGTGAGGGAATAAAATGGAGGCCAACGTCTGGAGACGTTGACTCCTCATCATCCCTTTATCACGGCTACCGGTTTTAACCGGGCAACTTTTTTCGCAATGCCCGCCTCGCTCACGGTTTCCACGACCATATCCACATCCTTATAAGCGGATGGCGCTTCTTCGGCCAGCCCGGGCAGCGACCCCGCGCGGACTTTAATTCCCTGGTCCTCTAATTCTCTCCGTAACGAATCTCCCCGAACTTCCTTCTTCGCCTTCGACCTCGACATCACCCTTCCCGCGCCATGGCAGGAGGAACCGAACGAGCGCGCCATGCTGTCTTCCGTGCCGACCAGTACCCAGGAGGCCGTGCCCATCGAGCCCGGGATGATCACCGGCTGACCGATCTTTCGATATTCCGGCGGCAACCCTGGCGACCCGGGCCCAAATGCGCGCGTCGCGCCTTTGCGGTGGACACACACTTTGACTCGCCTGCCATCGACTTCATGCGTCTCGATCTTGCCCATGTTATGTGCAATATCATAGACCTGATGCAGGTGCCAGTTGCGTGTTTTCGGAGCGAACGTCTCTTCGAACGCGCGCCGCGCCGAATGAGCCAGCAATTGACGATTGGCGAAAGCAAAGTTGGCCGCGGCCCGCATCGCGGCCATATACGCCTCTCCCTCAGGCGAATCCATCGGCGCGCAGACCAGCTCACGGTCGGGCAGGTCGATGCCATATTTATGTACCGCGCTCTGAAACGATTGGACGTAGTCTGTGCAGACCTGATGTCCCAGCCCGCGCGAGCCGCAGTGGATCTGGAGGACCAGGCAACCCTGATAAAGCCCCATTGCATTCGCGGCTTCTTCATTAAATATTTGATCGACAACATCGACCTCGATGAAATGATTCCCCGCTCCCACCGAACCGATCTGCTCACGGCCTCGCTCTTTGGCGCGGTCAGAGACCTTGTTGGGATCCGCTCCTTCAAGGGAACCCGATTCCTCGGTCCGCGCGAGATCGGCTTTGGTAGCATAACCATTCTTCAATGCCCATCGCGAGCCATCACGCAAGACTTGATCCAATTCTTTTATGCTCAGTTTGATCGCGCCCTCTTTTCCTACACCGCTGGGACAATATTTGTTGAGCAGCGTCGCAAGAGTATCCATCTCGCCGCGCGCAGAATCAAAGTCAATGCTTGATGCTAACAAGCGGACGCCGCAATTTATATCGTATCCGATC
>DASTFG010000568.1:0-25174 GCA_035708785.1 Anaerolineales bacterium | reverse complement strand
GCTCAACACCTATGAAGAGCATTATCAGCGGTTGTTCAGCGAACACCCCTTTCAAATCTCTGCCCGTTCCGCCCGGATCGTGGATGAGATTCTGAACAATAAAACAATCAGGGAGATTTTCGAGTTGCATTGAGCGCAGGCTCAGAGATCGAATTCACATTTCTTTCAGAGAGGAGAACAAACCTATGTCAACAATTACTGTCATGTTCGAGATGCCCGGAGTGACTGCGGCGCAATACGACCAGGTCATCCAGGGCCTGGAAGCGGCCGGTGAGGGCAACCCCAAAGGACGTCTCTATCATGTGGCTGTTCCCAAAGAGGAGGGCTGGCTGGTTGTCGATGTCTGGGAGTCCGGCGAACTGCTCGACCAGTTCGCCCAAACCCTCATCCCCATCATGCAGAAAGCCGGAGTGACGCCTCCACAGCCACGGGTGTATCCGGTGCACAACATGATCAAGTAGAGGTTGAGTAAGGAAGGAGAGGATCCAATGTCTGCTGAAGAGAACAAAGCTATCGTTCGCCGCCTGTTCGAGGAGGTGATGAAAGGGAACCTGTCCGTCGCCGACGAGCTGATCATCGAAGATTATGCGCAGCACAGCGTGTTTGGAATTCCAAACGGTCGCGAAGGCTTCAAGCAGTTTTTCATGGCGTTTGCCGCGGCCGTCCCGGACGCCCGGTTCATCCTGGAAGATATGATTTCAGAAGGCGATCGAGTAGTAACACGTGTTACTGTGACCGGCACGCAAACCGGCGCGCTGCAGGGCGTTCCCCCGACGGGCAGAAAATTCTCCATGACAGGAATCGACATCTTCCGCCTGCTGGATGGCAAAATTGTGGAGCACTGGGATGCCGCGGACCAGTTGGGGATGTTACGGCAGCTCGGCGGCATCCCTATGCCCTCGTGATGCAGCTGAGAACGCCGGAATAGACCTTACCTGTGGGCGGCTCAAACAAGCCGCCTTTGCACTTAAGACATTTGTCTGACATTATTTTAAGAAAATGATATGAATAACGCTCCCGTCATTGCTTAATCGGATAGAATTACGTATAATTCCATTATGAGTTCCAGTGGGGTTGTTAAATTGTGGCCGATTCGGACAACACACCCTGGGCTTTCCACTTTTCCACAAAGAAAGCCCGCTTTCGTCTCATAGATAGATTAGCAAGGAGTGTAAATACCATGTCTAAGCCAATGACTCGAGTTGCTGTCTCAGTATTAATTGCTGCTATCCTTCTCATCGCACTCTATACCACCGTGCAGGGTGGGCTCGGCCGCGATGTGGTTAAATCCGAGCCGAACAGGGCACAGGCCCACGTGGTGAATGGCCTGATGACCAATCTGAACCATGACCGGTCCTCCGTTACCGAGCTAGAAATGGCCGCAGCGCAGGAAAAATTGTATTCCCAGCCGCTGGGCCGGGGTGAGGGTCACGGGTGCCGCGATCACGATCTAAGGTTCGACCCGAACGATTGACGTTTCCCTGTCAGACCACTGGGTAGTCCATCCCTGGATTATCCCGTTTTTGTTTTAATATAGTTCACACAGTACGGGGGATGACAAATGATATAATATTAGGGACATCGATCGGGACCACTGAAAAGGATGGCGGCTCTATTGGGAGTTGCTGACTTGTCCAGTCTCGCAGCGTTCCAGGAAAACACAGCGCTCTCCAAAGCCCCGGGAGAGCGTTTATGTTATAACGCTTTACATATCTTTTCGTTATATAAGGTGGAGCTTAGTGAATTCACAGAGCGCCAAAAGGTCCAGAACGCCTCTGGAAAATGAACGGCAGCTTGTCCTCCAGGCGCAGGCTGGCAGCGCAGAGGCTTTTGGACAGCTATACGATGCCTATATGGAGCGTATTTATCGCTTTATCTATTTCCGCGTCGAGGACCAGCAGACGGCGGAGGATATTACCTCGCAGGTCTTCCTGAGGGCCTGGAATAACCTTGACCGGTTCCGTCTGGGACGGACGCCATATCTGGCGTGGCTATATACCATCGCGCATAATGCGGTTATCGACCACTACCGTACCCGCAAAGCGACAACAGCACTTGAAGACGTGCGCCTGTCACAGCCTGATTATGCGGAGGCTGTGGAGAACAATATCGATTTCGCAGTCGAAATGTCATCCATCAAGTCCGCAATGCGGACCCTGACCGATGACCAGCAGCAGGTCTTGACCTTGAAGTTCATTGAAGGCCTCTCCAATACCGAAATTGCCCGGCACCTCGGCAAGCGTGAGGGCGCGATCCGGGCGCTACAAATGCGGGGCTTACGAGCCCTGGCCAAGCTATTAGAAGAAAAGATAATCGCATGAACAAAATAGACATCATTTTCGAAAAATGCCTGGAACAGATCCAGAGCGGCGACTCCACCCTGGAGGAATGCGTCGCGCGCTATCCTGAGCATGCCCCCGAGCTTACCTCGCTCCTGCGCACCTCCTCTAGGCTGGCGCGCGCCGGGACGGTGATGCCCTCCCCTGTTTTCAAGGCACGTACCCGTACGGAGTTGAATGCCTATATCCAGTCACATCCGCGAGGCAAGCGGCCGGTTCCCTTTGTCTGGAGACTGACTTTTAATGCGGTGACGACGCTCCTGGCATTTTTTATCCTGGGTACAGCCATTGCCCAGAGAGCACTGCCAGGCGATACGCTTTTCCCCTGGAAGCTGACCAGCGAGCGCGTCTGGAGAGCAGTCTCCATTGACCGGCTTGCGACCGATCTGACCCTGTCCAACCGGCGGGTGAGAGAACTGGTGAGAGTGTATGATGATGAGGGCCGCCGGGCGCGGGCCGTGGAAAACTACCAGCAGATGCTGGTCAGGTTCAAGGCTGACCAGGATGTGAGACACCAGGAAAGGATCATCCCTGTCCTCAGGACCCACCAGGAATCGCTCAACCAACTGGGGATTTCAATTCCCGAATTGGATAGTTACTTTTCCCCGGAGACCCGGGACGGGTCCGGGGAGCAAGATGCGCCTGAAGTTCCGGACCCTGTGCTCACCAGTATGTCAGCATTCGGGGTGGCGGCTAGCTGACTTTACATAACAGACCGGTACCTGCTTCGTTATTCATGACACAGACAGCCTGAGGGCGGTAACGTCTGAAACCGAAAGGAGGTTGAGGCCATGTACCGATCGGTTATTTCATTGTTGATATTGACTTCGCTTGTGGGTACGCTGATTGCCATTAGTCCTCAGGCTCGCCAGGAAGCGACACTCCTTTGGGAGGAAGCGAGGCCAACTCTGGTTGGTTGGCGGGATAGAACCTTCGAGGTCTTCAGGACACTTCTGAGCGGTGATCCCGATGCTCAGATCGAGCATGAACCTGTTCTGCCGGAACAGAATATTGAGTTCATTATCACACTTAACACGATAGAGTCATCACAATCCGTGGTTCGCAATGCAGTTCTATAACATCCCGTGATTTCCTTCGTTATGATACTTAGATGTATGGGGCAAAAACCCGAGTCCCGAGTGGACCGCGATTACGCTTGATGTGCAGCGTTGCTATACGATCCGCATCTACTGGAGAACCCGTGCCTGGTCCGGGGAGCAGGATCGTATTTGGTGAATCCCGGCTCTCGGCGTAAACCTGAGGTCGGTCCACGGGCGATCCCGATTTGGGCCTATGGTGTTTCTCCTCCCACCCGATGTTGCGGGGCAGTTTTCACTGCCCCGTTTTTATTTTGTACAACCTATTTGCCATTCCATTCAATCAAGTCTATAATTCGGCTGCATGTCCACAATCACAGATGAAATCAAATCCAGGATAGATATTGCCGATCTCGTCTCCGAGGCTGGTGTTAAGCTGCGCCATGCGGGCAAAAACTATACCGGTTTTTGTCCATTCCACGACAACAAGCACACGCCGGCGTTCGTCGTCTGGCCGGAGAGCGGCACCTGGCGCTGCTTCGGGCAGTGCAATGAGGGCGGCGACATTTTCAAGTTCGTCATGAAGCGGGAAAATCTTGACTTCAAGGAAGCGCTCAACAAACTTGCCGCGCGGGCGGGCATAGATGTCCCCGAATACATAAAGCAGGACTCGGATAAGAAGGAAGCCTACGATCACCTGCGGAAATTGCTCGAAGACGCGCTGATCTTCTATCGCAGCCACCTTCTCGCCAATAAGGAGCTTCTGAACTATCTGCGCACTGCGCGTGGACTGACCGGCGCCTCCATCGAGACTTTTGGCCTTGGCTACGCGCCCCGAGCGTGGGACTCAGCCCTGACCCACTTCACCCAGCGCGGCTACTCGCAGAAGGACCTGTCCGAGGCGGGTCTGGTCTCCGAACGCGAGAGCGGCGGATATTATGACCGCTTCCGGCACAGGATCATGATCCCCATTCGGGATGAAAATGGGCGTATGGCCGGCTTCGGCGCGCGCATCGTCGATCCAAACGATGTGCCCAAGTTTCTGAACTCTCCGGAAACACCACTATTCAGCAAAGGCCGTCTGCTGTACGGGCTCGACCGGGCGCGCAAACCGATCCGCATCGCGGACCAGGCCGTGATCGTGGAAGGGTATCTCGATGTCATTGCATTGCATCAGGCAGGCTACGAAAATGTAGTCTCGCCGATGGGCACCGCGCTGACCGAAGACCAGTTGCGCCTGCTCAAGCGCTTCACACGCAAGATCGTCCTGGCGCTTGACCCGGATACTGCCGGGCAAAACGCTGTTCTGCGCGGGCTGGATGCGGCGCGCCAGGCCATGGATCGAGAAGGCGAGTTCGGTTTTGATGCGCGCGGGCTCCTGCGCAATGAAGCGCGTCTGCAGGCAGACTTACGGGTGGCGTCTCTGCCGGATGATCTCGACCCCGATGAAATCGTACAGCGTGACCGCGGAGAATGGAAGCGCATCATCGATGCTGCAAAGCCCATCGTAACTCACGTCATGGAAACGCTTGCGGCGGGGCAGGATCTGAATGATCCAAAAATCAAGAATCAGCTCGCCGCACAGGTCGTTCCATTGATCGAGGATCTGCCGAGTGCGCTGGAGCGCGACACGTATCGCCAAGCATTGGCGCGCATGCTAAGGGTGGATGAACGCGCCTTGATCGGGGCCCAGGCGCCAGGCGGCGTAAACTATCCCCGAGGCAGGCGGCCAAGAGGAGGAGGACAGCAGGCGGTCGCTGAGAGGTCGAGCGCTCCTGTCGCCGTCTCGTCCAATAAAAAGACCGAGGCCTATATCGTCGGTGTTCTGTTCAGAAAGCCGGAGCTACTCTATCGTCTAGACCGGTTGCTGCAGGAATATCAGTTGGTTGCTTTGCGTGCGGAGGATTTTGAATATACCGATCATCAAATGCTCTTCGGGCTGATCCGCGAAGCCCTGGAGCAGGATAGAACCGAACAGCATGAGTTTGTGGTAGAGTCACTACCTGAATCGCTGCAAAGTCTCCTGCAGGATCTGAGTGCTCAGGCAGAGAAACCGGAGCGCCTGGAAGAAAAACTGCTGGAGGATTTGCTGCGCGGAGTAATCAAACTCCGGCGCGGCGCGGCTGGCGAAAACCTGAACCAGCTGCGGTTCCTGCAGGAGGAGGCCCATCAAGGCGGTGATTTGCGCGCGGCTTCCTACCAGGATCTGGTGTTAAAACATACAAAGCTCTTGCGGGATTTGGATCAGGCCTCTCGAAAAATGGCGATGAAACGGTTGAACTGAATCAGATAAGTAACAATTCGTACAGGATGGCGTCTGGTAAGAAGATCGTATGATTGTAAGAAAGCGGACCTTGCTACGAAAAGACAAACACAGGCTGAGACTAAAACCGCGCCCGCCGCGCGAGAGGGAGACCCGCTTCGATGATGTTCCTGTGGAAAATCCGAATGATGAGCTCGCCGGCATGAACGAACTGTCTGAACTGGCTTTGATGGGAGATGAGGTGGCCGATCCAGATGCAAGCGTCCTCGTCCAGCAGGAAGAATTGCTGGAGGAAGAACCACTGGATCTGCGCAGTCCTCAACTGGCCGCCGAACTTGCCGACGATCCCGTCCGGCTGTACCTGCGCGAGATCGGTCAGGTCAAATTACTGGATTCGGACAGCGAGTTCCGCCTTGCGACGATGATCGAGGCCAACCGCCTCGTGATCTCTTTCCGTCGCCGGCCGCTTCGGAAAGGGCTCTCGCTGGCCTGCGGCATCTATCATGCCATCCTCTCCGAGCTGATAACCTCCTGGAAGCGGCTGCTTGAGGATGCGGAACGTCTTCAAAATGAGCCGCCCGATCTCGGCCTGATCCTGACCGAGGCACAGGCGCTACGCGCAGGCTGGGAATCGGATGCGCCCTCTTATTTGCGTGCCTTTCTGGACAACGGCATGTGGGGGATCGACGAACTTTGGAATGAGATCGCCCGCAAGGCCTACAGCGTCTTTCTCGGCCTGTACCTGCTCCCATTGAAATACGCG
The DNA here is from genome assembly GCA_035708785.1 of Anaerolineales bacterium. Taxonomy (GTDB): domain Bacteria; phylum Chloroflexota; class Anaerolineae; order Anaerolineales; family Villigracilaceae; genus Defluviilinea. The sequence goes on along the minus strand of DASTFG010000568.1, from coordinate 18,772 downwards.
GAGTGGCTGCTCCATCACCTCAACCAGACTCACGAATTCCCGAACCAGCGCACCCTGTATCGCAACCTTCCCTCCGATGAAGAACTGCTGGAGGAGCTGCATGCCGCACAATCGCGCGCGGTCGAAGCCAACCAATCGCTCATCCGCGCCAACCTGCGACTGGTCGTCAGCGTGGCCAAGCGGTATCTCGGGCGCGGCATCTCGTTCCTCGATCTCATCCAGGAAGGCAATATGGGTCTTTTGCGCGCGGTCGGGAAGTTCGACCCGCGCCGCGGCTTCAAGTTCAGCACATATGCAACCTGGTGGATCCGGCAGTCCATCAATCGCTCGATCGCCGAGCAGGCCCGCACCATCCGTATCCCGGTCCATTTATTCGAATCGATCACCCGCATCCTGCGCACCCAGAGGACGCTCACCCAGGAATTGGGTCGCGACCCGACAAATGAAGAGCTGGCGCTGGAGGTCGGTTACTTACCGGCTTCGGATGTGCAGGCCATCCTGCGCGCACATGCCGAAGGGCACGCTCTGCCTCCCGACCTGCAAAGAAGGCTCGATTATGCCACACAAAAGGTCGACCGCGTTCTGCGCTCGGCAGAGGAACCGACCTCGCTGGATGGGCCCGTGGGCGATGAGGAGTCCAGCTCGCTGGCTGATTTCATCGAGGATGAGGACGCACCCTCCCCCATGGATGCGGCCGCGCGCCAGATGCTGCGGGAACAGGTTCAAAGCGCGCTCACCTCGCTTTCGGAGCGCGAACGGGAAGTCCTGGAGCTTCGCTTCGGGCTGAAGGACGGAAAGGATCATACGCTCGAGGAGGTGAGCCGCTACTTCGACGTGACACGCGAGCGCATCCGCCAGATCGAAGCGAAGGCGCTCAGGAAACTGCGGCATCCATCGCGAAGCAAGCAGCTACGAGATTATCTCGGATAAGCACACCAGGTCGGACTGCCAGGTCCGACCTGAGTTTTAAATCGATATTTGTAATCAGACCAAGATTACCAATTTTGTGAAAAGTGACACTTTCTCTAGCCCCTCCAAGTCTCTTATGTTATACTTTGCCGAACGTGCAGGGAAGCACAAATACCGTCCTCTTGTGGGCGTTTTCCCGAGGAACACCGGGACTATGTGAGGTGTCAGGATGCTCGAATACGTAGCAATTGCATTGATGGTCGTCTTGGCAACAGTCGTGGCGCTGATCGCGATCGGGCTGGGGACATTGTTTGGCCCAAGGAAACACTCCGCAGCGAAAGCCATGCCGTATGAATCGGGCATGACACCCATTGGCGAAGGGACCCGGCGCATGCCTGTCCGGTTCTATTTGATCGCCGTGCTGTTCATCCTGTTCGATATCGAAGTGATCTTTTTCCTGCCCTGGGCGATCGCCTTTCGCCAGCTGGGACTGTTTGGCCTGATCGAGATGGCCATTTTTATCGTCATTTTACTGGTCGGTTATATCTACGCTTGGAAGAAAGGAGCTCTCGAATGGGAGTAGAGCAAAAGCTGGGTGATATGGGTGTGGTGACGACCACCCTTGAAAATGTCGTCAACTGGTCGCGTACGAACGCGATGTGGCCGATGCTGTTCGGCCTGGCCTGCTGCGCCATCGAGATGATGGCCGCCCAGGCCGCACATTTCGATATGAGCCGCTTCGGCATGGAGCTGATGCGTGCCAGCCCGCGCCAATCGGATCTGATGATCGTGGCCGGACGCGTCTCGCGCAAGATGGGGCCTATTCTGCGCCGTCTCTATGATCAGATGCCCGAGCCCAAGTGGGTCATCGCCATGGGCGACTGCGCTTCCTGCGGCGGTGTCTTCAACAACTATGCTATCGTCCAGGGCGTGGATGAAATCGTCCCCGTGGACGTATATGTGGCGGGCTGTCCGCCGCGTCCAGAAGCGCTGATCCACGGTGTGGTGACCTTGTATGAAAAGGTAAAAGGCGAGAAGTTCAAGGATCTGGCGAAGGCATAAACCCTGCTCTCGCTGCCGAGGATGGGGCCGGGAGCAGAAGATGTGGGCAGCAAATATGGATAAAAAACTCGAACCGATCGTACAGGCTTTGCAGGAAAATTTCAGCGTGATCTTTGAAGAGTTCCGCGGGGAAGTGCATATCTTCGTCGAAGCGGAAAACATCATTGCTGCGCTGACCCTCCTGCGCGATAAATATGATTTCGAACTGCTCTCCGCCATGACGGCTACCGATTACTGGCCACAACAGTCGCCGCGCTTTCACGTGATCTATCAGCTCACATCGCTGGCGAAAAACCTGTCGCTACAGTTGCGGGTTCCGCTCCGTGGGGACCAACCCAAAATCCCGACCGCGACGGGTGTGTATGAAGTCGCAAACTGGCGTGAGCGCGAGCTCCTCGATATGTTCGGCATCATACCGGAGGGCCACCCCGACCCGCGCAGGATTCTGATGCCCGAAGGCACGGAAGGTCATCCGCTGCGCCGGGACTACCCGCTCGGTTATGAAGAGCCGCAGTTTACCTTCAACATCGACGAGATTGACTTACAGAAGCCGTACGTAAAGGAATAGGCATGGCTCAGATTGAAGAAGTGAGTATCGATCAAGTTAAACACCTGGTTTCAGAGCGTGCATTGACCGGCGAGACAATGCTGCTGAACATGGGCCCGCAGCACCCCTCCACACATGGTGTCCTGCGCCTGCTGCTTGAGCTCGACGGTGAGACGGTCGTGAACACCATTCCCGATATCGGTTATCTTCACACGGGTATCGAGAAGAATATGGAAGCCAAGACGTACCTTAAAGCTGAAGTGATGAGCGATCGCCTTGATTACATGAACACGACCGGCAACAACCTTGTCTACTGCATGGCGGTTGAAAAGCTGGTCGATCTCGATGTGCCCGAGCGCGCCCTGTCCATCCGTGTGATCCTGACAGAGCTACAGCGCATCGCTTCACATCTCGTCTGGCTGGCTGCCTTTGGCCTTGACCTTGCGGCGATGTCTGTGTTCCTGTATTGTTTTCGCGAGCGCGAATTGATTCTGGATATCCTGGAGCTGTGCTCGGGCCAGCGCATGATGACAACCTACATCCGTCCGGGTGGTTTGTGGCGGGATGTCCCTGTCGAATTTGAGACAGCAGTACGCGACTTTATCAAGATGTTCCCGAAGCGGATCGATGAATATGAAGCATTGATGACGAAGAATCCGCTCTTTCTGGACCGGCTGCTGGGAATCGGCAAACTGGACGCGGCCACTGCCCTTCAGCACGGCGTCACAGGACCGATGCTGCGTGCTTCCGGGGTGAACTGGGACTTACGCAAGGCCCATCCCTATATGGGTTATGACCAGTATGATTTCAATGTGCCTGTCCGGACAGAAGGCGATACCTACGCCCGCTACATCGTCCGCATCGAGGAGATGCGCGAATCGCTGAAGATCGTGGAACAGGCCTTGAACCGAATGCCTCTCGGGCCGGTCCGCTCGGACAACCGGAAATTCGTCCCGCCGCCGCGCTCGGAGCTGGGCGTCAGCATGGAAGCGCTGATCCATCACTTCAAGTTATGGACGGAGGGCTTCCCGGCACCCAACGCCTCCGTGTATGTTGCGGTGGAGTCGCCGCGCGGGGAGCTGGGTGTCTTGCTCGAAGGCGACGGGGGGCCGAAGCCGCGCCGGGTCCACTGGCGTACACCCTCTTTCGACAATTTGTCGGTGCTGCCGAAGATCGTCAAGGGACATCTCGTGGCGGACCTGGTCGCCATTCTCGCTTCTGTTGACATCGTGCTCGGAGATATTGACCGATGAGTCTCGAGGAAAAATATCCACAGGAAGTAAAACAGATCCTTTCGAAGTACCCGCCTGAGGGGAAGCGCTCGGCGGTCATGCCGCTGTTGTATCTGGCGCAGCGCGAAGAGGGGTACCTGACCAAAGCCGCGGTGCAGGATGTCGCCGAAATCGTCGGTATCACGGAGACGGACGTTGCTGCGCTGGTCGGGTTTTACACCCTGTATCACGATAAGAAAGAAGGCAAGTACCGGATGCAGGTCTGCACAGACTTGCCGTGTGCCCTGCGCGGCGCAGAAGAATTCATCCAGGCCTTGTGTGACAATCTCGGAATCCGAGCTGGCGAGACGACCGAGGATGGTTTCCTGACGCTCGAAGCGGTGACCTGCCTCGCCGCGTGCGACAAGGCGCCGATGTTCCAAACGCAGGGACCGGATGGCATCAAATATCATGAGAACATGAATGTAGACCGGACGATGGAATTGATCTCGGTGCTGCGCAAATCTTCAAAATAAAGAAGCTATGAGCGACGAGCCAGAGTTCAATGTCGAGAAACAGGTTGCGTACTGGCATGATAGTGCTCTTTCCTCCTGGGATGATGCGCTTTACCTCCTAAGGGGCAAGCGTATTATGCTTGGTTTATTTGCGGTACATCTTGCTTTGGAGAAAGTGGTCAAGGCACATGTCATGAGGAAAACTGGTAAATTGCCACCCAAGACTCATAATCCGATCCGCTTGAGTGAACTGGCACACTTGGATTTGAGTGTTGAACATAAAAAGGTGTTAGCAGAGATCAATGAATTTAATATTGAAGGACGTTACTCAGATGTGATGCCTCCGCCTGTTACACAAGAAGATGCTCGGTTTTATTTGAATCGGGCAAAAGGAACGTTTGAATGGTTAGTAAATCTGTTGTAAGAGTGGTTAAAAAATATTTGCGCGCTGTTTCCGACCAGGGCATTCCTGTAACAACTGGCGTAGTATTTGGCTCTTATGCGAAAGGCAAGCCACACGAGTGGAGCGATATAGATCTACTGGTTGTCTCCGCGCGTTTCGATAAAAATCGCAACCGCCGCAATATTGATGTTTTATGGCATGTTACTGCGGAAGTCGACAGCCGTATTGAGCCTATTGCGGTAGGTGAAAACAGTATCAGGAAGACAATAATAGTTGGATTATTGCTGTTGCCCGTCGCGAAGGACAGATTATTCCGCTCGCAGAATAAAACCTATGGCACATATTCTTTTACGTCATCGTGAAATACCGGATATAAGTAAACTCGATGTTTACCAAGAGAACGGCGGCTTCGCCGCGTTCAAAAATGCGGTTACCAAGATGAAACCCTCCGAAGTGACCGATGTAGTCAAAAACTCGGGCTTGCGCGGCCGCGGCGGTGCAGGCTTCCCGACCGGGATGAAGTGGGCTTTCATCGATAACAAGAACTGGCCGCATTATGTCGTCGCCAACGCGGACGAATCCGAGCCGGGTACGTTCAAGGACCGCGAGATCATGGAAGGCAACCCGCTCCAGTTCCTGGAGGGTGTTGCGATTGCCTCTTACGCGGTCGGCGCGAATGCCGCCTATGTCTACCTACGCGGGGAGTTCTGGGAGCTGGCGAGTTTCCTCGACGAGAAGATCGCAGAGATGGAAAAAGAAGGCTTCCTCGGCGACAAAGTCTTTGGCACCGATTACTCGCTCCGGATCTATACCCATCTCGGCGCAGGTGCGTACATCTGCGGCGAGGAGACGGCCCTACTCGAATCGCTCGAAGGCAAGCGCGGGCAGCCGCGAGTCCGCCCTCCCTTCCCCCCTTCCTATGGCCTCTACGGAAAGCCGACGATCATCAACAACGTCGAGACGTTCGCCAACGTGCCGATGATCCTAGCCAACGGCGCGGATTGGTACAAGTCCATGGGCACGGCAGATAGCGCGGGCGTGAAGATCTTTTCGCTCTGCGGCCGCGTCCGTAAGCCCGGGAATTATGAGCTGCCTCTAGGCACGACCTTCCGCGAGCTGATCTATACCTATGGCGGCGGCGTGCAGGACTCCCGCGCGGTAAAAGCCATTATGCCGGCCGGCGCTTCCTCTTCGTTGATCCTGGTGAATGATGAAAAGGTTCTCGATACGCCGATGGATTACGCCACCGTCCGCACGCTCGGCGCGGATCTGGGATCCGCTTCCGTGATCGTGATCGACGATACGGTCTCGATGGATTGGCTCGTCAATAAGACGGTCCATTTCTTCAAGCACGAATCCTGTGGGAAGTGCACGCCCTGCCGGGAAGGTACATACTGGATGGCAAATATCACAGAGCGCATTCGCGGCGGCCAGGGAACGACAGGGGATGTGGATCTCCTCCTGAATGTGGCAAAACAGATGCAGGGGAAATGCCTGTGCGCCCTGGGCGAGTTTTCGACGATGGCAGTTGTCTCTGGCATCGAGCGCTTCCCGGAGGACTTTAAGAACGCTGTGAGCCCCTCGCCTCTCCCTCCTCTTTTCGTGAGGGAAGGTGAGACGATGGAGAAAGCATGACGAAACAGGTCACGCTCACAATCGACGGAACTCAAGTGACGGTCCCCGAAGGGTCCGGGGTTGTCGATGCCGCCAAGCTGGTTGGGATCGACATCCCCGTCTTTTGCCATCATCCAAAGCTTGAGCCTGTGGGGATGTGCCGGATGTGTCTGGTGGAGATCGGGCGCCCGGTGCGCGATCGCGCCACCGGCCAGATCGTGATGGAGGATGGCGCGCCGAAGGTCCAATTCATGCCCAAGCTCGAGACGGCCTGTACGAACAAAGTAGAAGAAGGCATGGTGGTCCTCACCCGGACCCCCAAGGCGGGGGCCGGGCAAAGGAGCACGGTCGAATTCCTGCTGACTTCCCACCCGCTGGATTGCCCGATCTGCGATAAAGGTGGCGAGTGCCCGCTGCAAAACTTGACCATGGCGCATGGTCCCGGCAAGAGCCGTTTCCTGTACGATGAGAAATTGCGTCTTGGGAAAGCGGTGCCCCTCGGCAATCTGATCGTGCTCGACCAGGAACGCTGCATCCAGTGCGCGCGCTGTATCCGCTTTCAGGATGAGATCGTGGGCGACTCGGTCCTCGGCTTCGATGACCGCTCCCGCTCGATGAGGATCATCACCTTTTCAGACCCGGGATTTGATTCCGTTTTCTCGGGGAATACCACCGACATCTGCCCGGTCGGCGCGCTGACGACCAGAGACTTCCGGTTCGAGGCGCGTCCGTGGGAGCTGGACGCCACCGCCTCGATCTGCACGCAGTGCCCGGTCGGGTGCAACACCACGCTGAACACGCGGCGTGAAGCCAGAGCGGACGGCGATATCGTCGTCAAGCGTGTGATGCCGCGGCAGAACGAAGAAGTCAACGAGATCTGGATCTGCGATAAAGGGCGCTTCGCCTATCATTATGCCGAAAGTAAAAAGCGGCTTGCCACGCCCCTGATCCGTCAGGACGACCAACTAACACGTGTTACCTGGGTATCCGCGGCCAAGCTCGCCGCAGACAAGTTCCTGCAGGCAAAGAAGGACCTGGTCATCCTGGCTTCCGGAAGACTCTCCAATGAGGATCTCTTCAACCTGAAGGCTCTCGCTGACCAGGCGGACGGCAAAGCCTACCTTTACTCCCATATGGGCGGCGGTGAATGGACGACACAGGTCGGCGTTGGTGCAGGCACGAACTTCGGAAATATGGGCAGCGGCACGGCAATCGTCGTCGTTGCTTCCGATCTATACCAGGAGGCGCCCATCTGGTACCTGCGCGTCAAGCAGGCGGCGGAACGAGGCGCAACGCTGATCGTTTTGAATCCGCGTGAGACCAAGCTGGATCGTTTTGCTTCGTATACTGTCCGTTATGCGTATGGCGATGAAGTGAAGACTGTTCAGGAGCTGGGCAAGCAGGATAAGATCGGTGAGGCCTTGGCGAACGCAGAGAATGCTGTGATCCTCTTTGGGAGTGAGGGCCTTGGCGTGAGCGGTTCCGAGGGCCTGGCAGCCGCCTGTGCAAAGCTTTTGAACGATACCGGTCATATGGGCAAACCGAATAACGGACTCATCGGTGTGTGGGGACGCGCGAACGATCAGGGTGCCTGGGAGATGGGTTTCCAGGTCAAGGAGAATCTTGCAGAAGCCCTGAGGGGCAAGACCGTTTATGTCGCGGGTGCCGACCCGGTTGGCGATGACCCGGAGTTAGCCCGGGCGCTCGAGCAGGCGCAGTTTGTCGTCGTGCAGGATGTGATCGAGACCGCGACGACCGGAGCTGCGGATATCGTCCTGCCCGCGCAGGCGTTCACAGAACGTGAAGGTACGCTCACCTCTGGCGAACGGCGCGTCCAGCGCTATTACCCCGCTGTCCCCGCGACTGGCGATGCCAGACCTGACTTCGAGATCACAGCCCAGATCGCTCATCACATGGGCATCGTTCTCGAGAGTACATCTGCCTCGGCGCTCTTTGACATCCTGGCTGGTTCGGTGAAATCCTTCGAGGGCTTGAATTATGCCCGGCTGGCTGAGGTCAGGCCACAGTGGCCGATCGTTGGGCGCGGCGACCTGTACTATGGCGGCACCACGTATGAGAACACGCAGGGAATGGGCGCCCACCTCACAGCCGGCGCACACCGCCGGGAAACGGTAGACATCCCGCAGGTTCAGGGAGAGGCGGCCGCTCGACAGGCATCGCGTCCCAGGGAAAAGGAGATTCTTGCCGTGCCGGTCACAAGACTTTATGACCGTGGTACAACGGTCATGATGTCTGCCAACCTGTTGCGCGACCGGATCGGTGGTCCAAGCATTGCTCTCCATCCCGAATCCGCGAAGAGTTTGGGGATTGAAGCAGGGCAGTTGGTGAACGTCAGCTTCGACGGCGTGAGCGGTGATGCAGTCGTGGAATTGGACGATACGATCTCGGTCGGCGTGGCGCTGGTGCCTCGTGACATGGGCTTGGCGATCCGCGAACCTGTGTCCGTAAAGGTGAAATGATGCTATCAGACTGGACAATCTGGCTCGAGTGGTTGATCAAGTCCCTGGTGTTGATCTTTGCACTGCTGGGCGGGTTTGCATACCTGACCTGGTATGAGCGCCGCGCCCTGGCGCGCATGCAGACGCGGATCGGGCCGAACCGCGCCGGGCCCTTTGGTTTGCTCCAGCCGATTGCCGATGCGGTAAAGTTGATCTTTAAGGAAGAGCTTGTGCCTGCCAAAGCAGACAGGCTTCTTTTCTTCTGGGCGCCTGTGATCACAATGGTGCCTTCGATCATCATCGCGGCGGTGATCCCCTTTGGACCGGACGTGGAGTTGTTTGGCCGGACGATCTCACTCTCCATCGCGAATATCAACGTCGGGGTGCTGTACCTGATGTCGATCGCTTCCATTGCCGTCTACGGCATTGTGCTGGCGGGCTGGTCATCGAACAACAAATATGCCATGCTCGGCGGCCTGCGCTCTTCGGCGCAGATGATCTCCTACGAACTCTCGCTGGGTCTCGGGTTTGTGATCGCCATTTTACTGGGCAACTCGATGAACCTGTACGAAATTGTGGACCAGCAGAGCGAGATGTGGTTCGCCATGATCCAGCCTGTAGGCGCGCTGATCTTTCTGATCGTGACGCTTGCGGAGGTCAACCGCGCCCCATTCGATATGCCGGAGGCCGAGCAGGAATTGACCGCCGGATACCATTCGGAATATTCCGGCATGAAGTTCGCCCTGTTCTTCATGGCCGAGTACCAGAAGATGATCGTGATTTGCATGATCGCGGCGACCCTATTCTTTGGCGGATATCGCGAGTTTTGGTTCCTGAGGGATACTTTCCTCAGCGTCGACCGCAACTGGTGGCTGGGGCCGCTCTATCTGCTGGCAAAGGTTGTCGTGCTGTTGTTCTTCATGATCTGGATCCGCGCCACCTGGCCGCGTATCCGTTATGACCGCCTGATGTCCTTCGGATGGAAAGTGCTGCTTCCCTTATCGCTGGCAATTGTATTTATCACGGCGGCGGGGATTTTGCTTGCAGAGGAATTGAACAACCCTCTGTGGATCTGGAGCATTCCAGCCGCTTCGATCCTGGTCGGCTTGTTTACGGTTGTGATGATTTATCGTGAATTGAGGAGAAAAGCTTATGAGCGTGCTTGACCCGATCGTCGAGCTTGTACGCGGCCTGGGCACCACGCTGAAGATGATGATCGAGCGTCCGGTGACCTATCAATATCCCGAGCAGAAGCGGGAGGTGCGTCCGCGCTTTCGCGGCCGGCACGTGTTGAAGCGTTACGAGAACGGCCTCGAGAAATGCATTGGATGCTCGTTGTGCGCGGCAGCCTGCCCGGCGGATGCGATCTTCGTGGAAGCCGCTGAGAACACGGATGAGAGCCGCTTCTCGCCCGGAGAGCGCTACGCCTCCACCTACGAAATTAACATGATCCGCTGCATCTATTGCGGGTACTGTGAAGATGCCTGTCCCACCGAAGCGATCGTGCTGGGCGATAACTATGAGCTCTCGTTCTTTGACCGCCGCTCGGCAATTTATACGAAAGACATGCTGCTCGAACCTGTCCCCTCGCCCGAGCTGTTGACGCCGCAGAGTGTGGAACCCGGTAAATACAACAGGCGCTCCGTGCCGGAGATGAAAGATCCGGCCGATTAGCGCTTTACGATTTTGGATTTACGATTGAGGCTGAAGCAAAATCGTAAATCGTAAACGGTAACCATGACCCTAGACCTCATCCTCTTCCTGATCCTCGCCCTCGTTGCCACTGCAACCGCGCTTGGCATGTTATTGAGCCGCAATGCCGTATATTCCGCGTTGTTCCTGGTCCTGAATTTCGTGACTGTGGCGGTGTTCTATCTAATGTTGGCTGCGCCGTTCATTGCCATGGCGCAGATCACGGTCTATGCCGGCGCGATCATGGTGCTATTCCTGTTCGTGATCATGCTGCTCGGTGCGGAGAATTTACCGGAGGCAGAAGTGCTGCCCTGGCAGAAGCCGCTGGCGGTGGTCCTAGCTGTCATTCTTGCGGCCGAAGCTACCTTCCTGCTCCTCAGCCGCGCCCGCCCCGAAGGCCAGATCCTCCAGCCGGACGAGTCGGCCAACCTGATGGAAAGCATCCGGGCACTGGGCGGTGAGCTGTTCAACCAATATCTCCTGCCGTTCGAAGTTACCTCGGTCCTGCTGCTGGTCGCCATGGTCGGCGCAATCGTCCTGATCCGGAAAGAGAAAAGGGTGCATTAATCATGGTTCCCATTAATTATTACATTATCCTTTCCGCGATATTGTTCACCATCGGTACGCTGGGGGTGCTCACCCGCCGTAATGCCCTCATTATTTTTATGTCCGTTGAGTTGATGTTGAATGCTGCCAACCTTGCTTTTGTGGCTTTTGCACGCGCCCATGAGGTAGCCATCGGTCAGCCGTTTTTCGACGGGCAGATCTTTGTGTTCTTCGTGATCGCGGTCGCCGCCGCGGAAGTCGCGGTCGGGCTTGCCCTGATTGTTGAGATCTTCAAAACAAAGCGCAGCATCGATGTGGACCAGATGAGCAGTTTGAAGGGATAAGCATGTTACAAGCTGAAGCAACTCCATCCGGATTCTTCTTCCTCGCCCCGTGGATCGTTTTTGCGCCGGTGCTGGGCCTGCTGATCAACAGCATCTTCGGCCGCAGGCTCAGCGAGAGGGCAGTCGGCACCATTGCCAGCCTTGCCTCCGGCGCGGCGTTTGTCGTTTCCGTGCTCCTGGCATGGTCGGTTGCGGCCAATCACGGTGAGGTGGTTCGCTGGTACCTGGCAGACTGGATCCACATCGGTGAGCTGCAACTGGACTGGACGTTCCGGGTTGACTCGTTATCCACCACAATGATGCTGGTCGTCTCGGGTGTCGGGACTCTCATCCACATTTACGCCATCGGGTACATGCATGAGGATGTGCGCTTCAAGAACGACCCCGGGCGCTTCCCGCGCTTCTTTGTTTACCTCAACCTGTTCATCGCCGCGATGATGATCCTGGTGAGCGGCGACTCGTATCTCATGCTCTTCGTGGGCTGGGAAGGCGTGGGCCTGTGCTCCTTCCTGCTGATCGGCTTCTGGTATGAGCTGGATACGCTCGGGAAACCTTCCTGGGCAAATTCCAATGCCGCCAAGAAAGCTTTTATTATCAACCGGATCGGTGACTTTGGCTTCCTGATCGCGGCCTTTATCATGTTCTGGAGCTTCGGCTCCCTGCAGTTCGATGAGGTATTCGAAGCGGCAGAGGCTGCAGCGCCAGGTGTCCTCCTTGCGATTACCCTACTCATGCTGGTGGGTGTGGCCGGTAAGTCCGCCCAGATTCCCCTGTACGTCTGGCTCCCGGATGCGATGGCAGGTCCCACGCCGGTCTCCGCGCTGATCCACGCCGCGACGATGGTGACGGCCGGTGTCTATCTCATCACGCGTTCCGCGGAATTGTATACGCTGGTGCCCGAAGCGCAGCTTATCGTAGCTCTAACGGGCGCAGTCACCGCGCTCTTCGCCGCGACGATTGCTGTGGGTCAGTACGACATCAAGAAGGTGCTGGCATATTCGACGATCTCACAGCTTGGCTTCATGGTGGCTGCCGTCGGGATGGGCGCGTTCGTGGCGGGAATGTTCCATCTCGTGACCCATGCCTTCTTCAAGGCGCTCTTGTTCCTTTCCGCCGGCTCTGTCATCCTGGGGGTGGAACGCGGGCACCATCATGCGGAGCATGCACATGCGTCGTCCGATCACGGACATAAAAAGAAACCCGAGGACTCCAGTCATGGGGGAAACAATCTTGCCTCGCATGAACAAGTGCGTGAAGAGGAAGGTGAGCCTTTTGATGCCAATGATATGCGCAATATGGGTGGTATGCGCAGGACCATGCCTGTCACGTTCTGGCTCTACATGATCGGCACGCTTGCTCTGGCAGGCATCGTCCCGTTCGCGGGGTTCTGGTCGAAAGATGAAATCCTCCTCGATGCCAGCCTGCATTACCCGGTCATCTACTGGCTCCTGACTATCGCTGCCTTTTTCACTGCCTTCTACATGGGAAGGCAGATCTGGATGGTCTTCTACGGCGAGCCGCGCCATGAAGCCGCGGCGCATGCAGAGGAAAGCCCAAGAGTCATAACCGTGCCGCTGATGGTGCTGGCTTTCCTCTCCATTGTCGGCGGCGCGCTCAACCTACCCTTTGAAGGCTTCCACCACCTCGGGCACTGGCTGGAATATACGCTGCATGAAGTGGAAACTCTGGCACTCGATTTGCCGGTCGCAGGGATTTCGACCGTGCTTGCCCTGCTCGCCATTCTCGTATCCTGGTTTATTTATGGGCGCAATCCGCTCAGGGCCGGCCAGATGGATCCGCTGAAACAACGGCTGGGCGCGATCTTCACAGGCATGGAAAACAAGTGGTATGTGGATGAGCTTTATCAGGCGATCATTGTCTCGCCTTTCGTAAAGTTGTCACGCTTCCTTGCGGACGTGATCGACTGGCGCTTCTGGCATGACTGGTTCCACGAGACGGTTATTGCAGGGACATACAACTGGGTCAGCAATGTTGCCCTCAACCGCTACGCCGACCAGCGGGGCATTGACGCCTTCGCGAACGGCCTCGGGGATGTAACTCAATGGTTATCGGCGACCATGAGCAAGGTCCAGAATGGATTCGTCCGTTCGTACGCGTTATCGGTATTGCTGGGTGTTGTACTGATCGTCGGATATCTGATCCTGAAATGACTCGTAGAAACGAGGATAGAATATGAATTTTTTCCTGCAGCCTCTGACTCTTCTGACCTTCTTCCCGCTGGTGGGTGTATTGATTTTGTTCTTCATCCGCAGTGACAGGAAAGATGCTTTGCGGTGGGTCGCGCTCATCACCTCCCTAGTGACGTTCGGACTCTCACTCTGGGTGCTGGCAATGTTCGATGCCTCCAACCCAGACCTGCAACTGGTCGCCCAGTACAACTGGATCACCGTGGCCGGGTGGAACATTCAGTATTACCTGGGCGTAGATGGGCTCAGCATCCTGCTCATGTTGCTGACGACGTTCCTGACGCCGATCTCCATCCTTTCCACCTGGACCGCCGTCGAGGAGCGCGTCAAGGATTTCATGCTCTTCTTCCTTTTGCTCGAAGTAGGCATGACCGGCGTCTTCCTTGCGCAGGATTTATTCCTCTTCTATATTTTCTGGGAGTTCACGCTCGTGCCGATGTATTTCCTGATCGGCATCTGGGGCGGCCCGCGCCGCATCTATGCTGCGATCAAGTTCTTCCTGTATACGATGGCCGGCTCCATCCTGATGTTGCTGGCCATCCTGTGGCTCGGCATTTATGGGGGGACGTTCTCCGTCCCCGATCTGATCGCACAGGGCAACATTCCTGTGAATATTCAAGGTTGGCTCTTCCTGGCCTTTGCCGCGGCGTTCGCCATCAAAGTGCCGATGTGGCCTTTGCATTCCTGGCTGCCTGATGCGCACGTGGAAGCACCCACGGCCGGCTCGGTCATCCTGGCAGGGGTCCTGCTGAAGATGGGGACGTACGGCTTCCTGCGCTTTAACATTCCGCTTTTCCCCGAGGCCTCGATCCAGGCGGCGCCATGGATTGCGCTCCTGGCCACGATCGGCATCATCTATGGCGCAGCGGTTTCCTACGCACAGGGAGATGTCAAGAAACTGGTTGCTTACTCCTCGGTGAGCCACCTGGGCTTCGTGATGCTGGGATTGTTCGCCCTCAACTCGCAGGGGATGCAGGGCGCGATTTTGCAGATGGTCAATCACGGCCTGAGCACCGGCGCGTTGTTCCTGCTCGTCGGGATGATCTATGAGCAGACTCACACGCGGGAACTCAACGTCTATGGTGGGTTATGGAAGATCACACCCGTCTTCGGGACGATCATGCTCATCGTTGCCCTTTCTTCGATGGGCCTGCCGGGACTCAACGGCTTCGTCGGTGAGTTCACGATCTTGCTGGGCGCGTTCGGTTCGCAGGCAATCGGGAACGCCTGGTACGCAGCCATCTCTGCCCTTGGCGTGATCATGGCCGCCGTTTACATCCTCTTCATGTTCCAGAAGATGTTCCTTGGTCCGCAGGGTGAGGTTGTGGAAGAGGCGGAGCATCACGGGCGCGGCCTGCGTGACCTCAACTGGCGCGAGATTGCCATCATGGTTCCTATCCTGATCCTGATCTTCTGGATCGGCCTGTATCCTCAACCGTTCTTCACACTGATGGCGCCCGCTGTCGATCAGCTCGTCGCCAGCCTTTCCAACGTTGCGCTCACAATGCACTAAAACATGCCAACACAAGCTGACTTCTACACGATCCTTCCGCTCATCCTGCTGACCGTCTGGGCCTGCATACTATTACTGGTCGATCTTTTCATTCCCAGGGAAAACAAGAGCCTGACCGCTTTGCTCTCGGCGCTGGGGCTGGCGCTTACCCTTGGCTTCACGCTCGCACAAATTGGGCAGGAAAGTATCGGTTTCCAGGGGATGGTGGTTCTCGACGGCTTTTCCATCTTCGTCAATGCCCTACTGCTTGTCAGCGGACTGCTCGGCGTCGCCCTGGCTTACGGCTACGTGAAGCGCATGGGCATCGAGCGGGGTGAGTACTATACTCTGATGCTGTTCAGCGTGACGGGGATGATGCTGATGGCGCAGGCCGCAGATCTCATCGTTGTCTTCCTGGCGCTCGAGCTTCTCTCGATCCCGCTATATGTCCTTGCTGCCTTCGCCCGTCCGAAAGCCGAATCGGAAGAGGCTGGACTCAAGTATTTTCTGCTCGGCGCGTTTTCGACGGGATTCGTGGTATACGGAATCGCCCTGGTCTTCGGTTTCGCCGGGACCACCTCTCTCGAAGGGATCGCCAGTGCTCTGCGTACGACAGCGTTCGGCTTCAACTTCCCACCTCTCCTGATCACGATCGGCGCGGCGCTGATCCTGGTAGGGTTTGGCTTCAAGGTTGCGGTCGTTCCCTTCCACATGTGGACACCTGACGTCTATCACGGTGCGCCCTCGGCGGTCACCGCGTTCATGTCCTCCGGCGCGAAAATCGCAGGCTTTGCTGCCTTGCTTCGTGTATTCGCTTCCGCGTTTACCTCCCTGGGCTACGGCCTGACCGATGTCCTCTGGGCGCTCGCCGCGTTGACCATGATCCTCGGCAACGTGATCGCCATCTCGCAGACGAACATCAAGCGGCTGCTGGCGTACTCCAGCATCGCACACGCCGGCTATATCCTCATGGCGTTTGTCCCCTATGGGAACCCGGAGGTGGCGCCGGTTTCGATTGCCGCGGGACTCTTCTATCTCGTCGCATACGCGGTGACGAACTTCGGCGCCTGGGGGGTGGTCATTGCTTTGGAAAAGTCAGAAGGCAGGGGATTGGAGATCGCAGATTATGCAGGTCTGGCGCGCAAGCATCCTGCCCTCGCCGCCGCGATGACGGTCTTCATGCTCTCGCTGATCGGCCTCCCACCCACCCTGGGCCTGGTCGGCAAGTTTTACCTCTTCCGCTCCGTGATTGCTGGCGGGTTCACCGGCCTGGCCATCATCGGCGTGCTGACCTCCCTGATCTCTGCATACTATTACCTGCGCGTTGTCGTGATCATGTATATGCGCGACGGAGAGCCGGAGACCGAGCGAGAATCCTTCCTCGAACTTACCACCAGCGCGACCGCGCTGGCTACTGTCGGATTGAGTCTTGTGCCGCAATTTCTGTTTGCCTGGGCAAGCAACGCGGTGTTGCGGTTGTTTTAATTGATAAAAAACCTCTTACATATGAAAACGGAGGCAACCTGATGTTGCCTCCGTTTTTACTTATTTCAGTTTTCAGTAGCTTGTTATGCGGCATTGAGCTGGTAAATTTCGATCAGATTCCCGCAAGTATCATCAAATACAGCCGCGGTCCACATGCCCATATTGGTGGGTTCCATGCTGAATTCTACGCCCTCATCCTTCATGCGTTCGTACTCCTGTTGAACATTGTTAACCTGGAACGCCGTATACGGTATCCCATCTTTAACAAGAGATTCTTTGAGTGCCTTCATCGCAGGGTAACTGGCGTTTGGTTCAAGGAGTAACTCGGTGCCATTTGGCTCTTCGGGGGAGACCACCGTGATCCAACGGGCACCCTCTCCCAGTGGCATATCTTGTTTTTTGACAAAGCCTAACACCTCAGTATAAAACTTCAAGGCCTTATCGTAATCATCGATAGATACGCTGGTCAGTTTGATTCTCATGGCAATTCATCCTTTCCTCAGAAGTTGTGTGGCTGCCCAGCAGCCAAGCTGACGAAACTCACTGGGACTGAGACCAAACTGCTGCTTGAATGCTTTGCTAAAGGCCGCATGGGTGTCGTAGCCGGCGGCAAGCGCGACCTCCGTTATATCCACGGCACCCATCCGTAGCTTGCGCGCGGCGCGCTCCAGGCGCAAACGACGGACGTAGCTAATGGCGCTCTCGCCAACATGAGACGTGAAGACGCGATGGAAGTGTGGGATGGAGAACCCAGCGACCGCGGCTAGGGTTTCCCGATCGAGCCTCTCGCTGATGTGCTCCCGAATGTACTTCATCACATCCTCGATGCAGTCAGATTGGTCTTGAAGGATTTGGGTCTCGCTCAGCATACCTGGACTATAGTATATCAGAACACCTGTTCGCTATTCCAAATGTATCATTTTGGGGAAGTTGAACCAATGCAGAGGCGGTTTTGAAGAGCTGCCCAGCCGCGTGTAGATTCATGGAAACTTCATTGCATTCAGCAAGGAAGCGAAATCAGGGTCACCTCTCAGCCACGCGAATCGAGGCTCAACATTGGACCAGACCAGCCAGCTGGAGCGTTCCTCGAATGCTTTCCGCATCCAGGCCACCGTCTGTTCCCGGTCCCTGAGTCCGTTGTAGATAACGGCGATCCAGTACGAAGGGACATATCTGCTCCGGCATCTTTCCATCAGCTTCTCAAGGATCTCGATTGCCTCATCCCGGCGTCCTGCCGAGGCCAGACCGTGTCCCAGCATTGCGAGGGCCACGGTGCTCTCTCCGGAGAGCTTGACGGCTGTCTCCAACTCTGCGATGGCCTCCGTAAACATCCCCTTTTCCAGATAAGGCCTGCCAAACCAGACATGGGTCAGCACGAAACCTGGATCCAGCTCGACTGCCTTTCTGTACTGCTCTATCGCCTGGTCGTACCGCCCGGAAAGGTACAGCACATGCCCCACCCCCGTGCTAATCGCAAGCGAAAGGGGATCCAGCTCCTGAGCCTTCTCGATCTCCACCAGGGCCTCTTCGAACCTCCCCATCGCCTTCAAGTAATCGGCAAAGAAGTGATGCGCCGGGGCATAGCTTGGCTTGAGACGGATCGCCTCTTTGAACTCCTCTTCTGCTCCGCTCCAGTCCCAATCGTACTGAAACTTGATCAGCCCCAGCGAAGTATGCGCCTCGGCCAGTTGCGCATCGAGAGAAAGGGCATGCCCGGCCGCTTCCCTGGCCTTCGGGTACGCTTCGTGAGGCGCCATAAACTCCAGGAACGCCAGAGTAGCATAACTATCTGCAAGGCCCGTATAAGCCTGGGCGTAGTTTTCATCGTTTTTAAGTGCATTCTCGAAGAACCTGATGGCCCTCTTCAGCCCATCTTCTGTCCTCTTGTTCCAGAACTGCCTGCCACGCAGGTAGCTGATGTACGCTTCTGGGTTGCTTGTTGCTCTTCCCTGACGATCCTCTGTTGCACTACCGAGCACGTGGTCCCGCAGAGCCTCAGCCACTCGGTGAGCGATCTCACTCTGGATGGCAAATACATCTTTGATTTGCCTGTCATATTCCTGTGACCATTGCGGCTCCTCGTTCAATGTATCGATAAACTGGACACTGACCCGGATCTTATCACCGGCCTTCCTGATGCTCCCCTCGAGGACACTGCCGACCATCAATTCCCTTCCTATCTCAGCGATGGATTTATGTGTTCCCTTGTACCTCATCACCGAGGTCCGCGCAATGACCCTCAACCCCTTCATCTTGGAAACCGAAGAGATCATCTCTTCAGTCATG
>DASTFG010000567.1:0-6105 GCA_035708785.1 Anaerolineales bacterium | reverse complement strand
AATACGTCCGCCGCTCCCTGGATGCGGGCGCGCGCGGTTACCTGCTCAAGGATGATCCGAAGGAAATCCTGCTGGGCATCAAAAACGTGCTGGACGGGCAGACCCATGTGTCCAGGCTATTGCAGGATGCTTAAGCCCCTTCAATTTTATTTCTGAAGGATAAAGGATATCAGACCTCCCAACATGAGCAAAGCCTCCATTCTTCTGGTAGACGACCACGCGGCGTTTGCCAACGCGCTTCTAAGCATCCTGAACAAGGATGAAAAGCTGAACGTCGTGGCGGTTGCACCGACAGCCGAGACGGCCCTCGAAATGCTGGCCCGAACGAAGGTCGACCTGGTTCTGGTGGATATCTCCCTGCCGCGCGTGAACGGCATCAGCCTGGTCTCGACGATCCGCGAGCAGTACCCGGACGTGCCGTGCGTGATGCTCTCCGGGCATCTTTCACCGGAATACGTCCGCCGCTCCCTGGATGCGGGCGCGCGCGGCTATATGATCAAGGACAACCCGGCCGGGATCCTGACGGGGATCCAGCACGTATTCAACGGGGGCATCTACGTAAGCAAGGAGCTGGGGGAGGTCTAGCTCCGCCCTGAGCGGAAGTCGAAGGGCGAGTTTTTCAGCGAATTCACAGTATTTATACAACATGCACTTCGCTTGCGTAACACTCAGCGCGAGGATTTCGTCCCGAGCGGAGGGCGTAGCTCGCAGTCGAAGGACAGGTTTCAAGTCAGCGCATACTATCTAAGTCGCGCTTCGACTTCGTTGCGCTCCGCTCAGCGCGAAGATTGTCTTTTAATCCTTTCCCTTCGTTTTCTTTCGTTCTTGACGACTTCATGAATTGCCTCATAATCGCCCCGTATCAACGCCTGTTTCTTCGCGCGGCTCCAGCCCTTGATTTGCCTCTCGAAGCGGAGCGCATCGGAATACCTTGCGACTTCCTCTGAAGTCCACACAAGCCTCACAGGCCGTCGAGCATATGTATATGCAGTAGAGGAAGCACCGATCTCATGTTCCCACAAGCGCTTGCTGAGGTCCGCGGCGCTGCCGGTGTAATAGGAACCGTCGGCGCATTCGAGGATATAAACTCTATAGGGCATGAGATCCGTCCTGAGCGGAAGTCGAAGGGCAGAATTCCAGATCAAATCTGAGTATTCATCCAACATGCGCTTCGCTTGCGCAGCACCCAGCGCGAGGGTTAAGCTCCCAGCGTGGGTGGGCGGGGGGTGATCAGGCCCATTTCACGGGCCTTTTCCACGGCGGCGCCGCGCGAGTGGACGCCGAGCCTGAGATAGGCACTCGAAAGCAGATTCCGCACGGTCGAGTTAGAAACGGACATGCTCTGCGCAAGATCCGCGGTGCTCATGTCCGGGTAGGCCGCGCACAGCGAAAGAAGCTCCAACTGCCGGGGAGTCAGAGGGCTTCCATTGTTCCCCTGACCCATCTGCAGGTAAACGTCGTGGACTCGCTTGCTAAAATACACCCCTCCGTGCGCAACGGAGAGTACGACATTCCCGAGGTCGCGAAATGCCCCGCTGTCGTCCTTAAGCAGGTACCCGCTGGCGCCTGCTTCCACGATCGAGCGCATCAGGCCGGGCTCCATGAGCATGGAGATCACCAGCACCACCAGATTCGAATATTTTTGCAGTAATTTCGGGATCAGGTAGAGGATCGGAAAGGGGTTGGGATTATCTTCCGAGGTGCGCACACTGAGGTCGAGCAGCAGCACATCCACGGGGTGCTTCTCCAGCATCGGCTCCAGCTCCTCCCCGTAGTTTGCCGTCGCGACCACTTCCACCCCGGGCGTATGATTCAAGCGATAGATATAGCCATCGATGATGCTTTGATGGTCGTCAAGGATTGCAACGCGGACTTTTTCTGCTGGCATATCTCGACTCCATACGTTGACTTGTTGTGAATAAGTCAGCAAAAAGAGCTATGCGTGATCTTCTCTCTAGAACTCCAGACAAGTAACATAATCTGAAAAGTTTGCCTATTGTGCCACTAATCACCTTTTTTTTCAATACCTGCCAACACTTCTGCCGGCTCCTGCCACTGCACCTGACCTGTGCGGACTGCCAAATCCCCTGTTTCCGGGGGCCTGCAAAATCAGTACAAATGTCTATACCAGAAAAATGCCTGTCTATTGAATAATCCTGTTCTGTCCCTTACAATCCGTTTACAGAACGATCCAACTTTGCAGGATGAGAGAGCAGGACTTCAACATAGTCCCTACAGATGCAAAGACCAAAAACATTACTTACTCTTTGGAGGCCACCATGGATATGATCAAGGTTTCTGCTAACTCACGCACCTCCGCCGTTGCCGGTGCAATTGCGGGGATTGTCCGCGAACACCACCGCGCGGAAGTGCAGGCGATCGGCGCGGGAGCGGTCAACCAGGCCGTCAAGGCCCTGGTCCTGGCGACCGGCTATCTCAGGGAAGACGGCATTCATGTTACCTGTGTACCTGAGTTTGCCGATGTGACCATCGAGGACAAGGTGAGGACTGCCATCAAGCTGGTGATCGAACCGAATGGGTCACTGAGTGCAAGCCAATTCAACCCGGCCCTGAATCAGGTCACACGCTAATCTTTTTAGCAATCCAATCGAATATCAGCAATCTCACCCCGAGCGCCTTCGGGGTGAGTGTTTTTAATACTTTAAACCAGCAGTCCCCGAAAGGGGACTGCTAGGCTGGGGAGCAGGGATTCGAACCCCAAATTTCACGTCCAGAGCGTGACGTGTTGCCGTTACACCACTCCCCAGGGCGACGGATATTTTACCACTGATTACTCTATTTCAACGGCGACCTTTATGCCGTTTGTTTTCGTTTGAAGTCTATTTCCCATGATATTGACACCCAGAACAGGGGAATTACTTACGCGCCGCGCGCCGCGTGTTATCCTCCATATCCATCAGGATCAGCATCCCTTTTGAAACGGCCTGCAGCCCGAAGAAGTAGAACACACCGGGCAGCGGCTGGAGAAAATAAGGGGCAAAGATGTTGAGCACGGTCAGGAATGTTGCGCCCTTGTCCACGTACAGGCCGGTCGCATACTGGCCCAGGAACAGGATCATCGAGAACAGCCAGGACAAGACATAGACGGTCAGGATCACCCAGGCCAGGATGTCCGCCCAGCGCGACAGCCGCAGGACGGCGTCACGGTCGAAATAGGTCCCCAGGAATGCTACTTGTTTTTCTTCTGATGCGGTCACGTTAACCTCCAGACTGGATTATACTTTGCCCTTTGTTATAATTGTAAGAATGACTCCGCGGGCCGCGGAAAGGTTCCTGCCAGGCGCGGCAGGCCGGGCCCTCAGAATAAGGTGAAACTGAAAGAAAAGGCAATTCAATGATTGAGGAAACCAGACCCTTCGACCCTGCTCAGGGCAAGCCCACAGACTTTATCCGCGAGGCCGTCGCGGAGGACCTCCGCACGGGCCGCATTAACTACGTCCGCACCCGGCTGCCTCCCGAACCGAATGGGTACCTGCACATCGGTCACGTCAAGGCCTTTATGATCGATTATCTGGTCGCCCAGGAGAACAACGGCGAGCTGATCTTGCGCTTCGACGATACCAACCCGACCAAGGAGGAGACCGAGTTCGTGGACGCCATTATGGAGGACGCCCGCTGGCTCGGCATCGAATGGGATAAGGTCACATATGCATCGGATTACTTCGACCTGCTGTATGAGTGGGCGCAGAAGCTCGTGCTGATGGGTAAGGCCTATGTGGACGACCAGAGTCCCGAGGAGGTCAGCGCGAACCGCGGCACGTTCACCGAGCCCGGCAAGAATTCTCCCTGGCGGGACCGTGACGTGGAGGAGAACATGGACCTGCTCGAGCGGATGAAGAACGGTGAGTTCCCCGACGGTTCGCGCGTGCTGCGCGCCAAGATCGACATGGCGCACCCGAACATCAACATGCGGGACCCGGTCATGTATCGTATCATCCACGAGCCGCCCCACCACCGGACGGGGGACAAATGGAAGATCTACCCGCTGTATGACTGGGCCCATGGACAGAACGATTCTATGGAGGGCATCACCCACTCCCTGTGCTCACTGGAATATCGCGACCACCGCCCGCTGTACGACTGGTTCCACAAAGTATTGGGCGTCTTCCCGTCCAGACAGATCGAGTTCGCGCGCCTCAATCTGAATTACACGGTCATGAGCAAGCGCAAGCTGCGCCGTCTGGTGGATGAAGGTTATGTGAATGGCTGGGATGACCCGCGCATGCCCACCCTGCGCGGGATGCGCCGGCGCGGCTACACGCCGGAAGCGATCGTAGAGTTTGTCCAGCGCATGGGCATCTCGACGGTCGCCACGTCGAATGCCGGCGTGATCGCAGATGTGGCCTTCCTGGAAGCCGTTGCACGCGAAGACCTCAACAAACGCTCACCCCGCCGGATGGCCGTCCTCAAGCCGCTGAAGCTGGTGATCGACAACTATCCCGATGACCTGGTCGAAGAGATGGACGCGATCAATAACCCGGAGGACCCGGAGGCCGGCACGCGTAAGATCCCGTTCTCGAAGGTGCTGTACATCGAGCAGGAGGACTTCCGAGAAAACCCGCCGCCGAAGTACTATCGGCTTTACCCCGGTAATGAGGTCCGCCTGCGCTATGCCTATTTCGTCAAGTGTACGCATGTCGTCAAGAATGAGGCGGGTGAGGTGATCGAGGTGCATGGGACCTACGATCCAGCCACGCGTGGCGGCGACGCGCCGGATGGCCGCAAGGTCAAGTCCACCATCCACTGGGTCTCTGCCGCGCACGCCAAAGAGGCTGAGTTCCGTATGTACGACCGTCTCTTTATGAAGGAGGATCCCGAGGAGGGTGAGGAGGGATTCCTGGCCTGTCTGAACCCGAATTCGTTGAAGATCAGCACGGGATATGTGGAGCCATCGCTCGCGCAGACCAAACCGGGTGACCGCTTCCAGTTCGAGCGCCAGGGCTATTTCGCCACTGACGCTGACTCGACGGACGAGCGGCCCGTGTTCAACCTGACCGTCCCGTTGAAAGATACATGGGCGAAGATCGAGAAGAAGTCAACATAGAACTAAATCGTTCAGTGTTGTGATGTAGTCTGGTATATGCGGTTGAAATCCGTCGAAAAATCATCTGAAGGAAAGCAGGTGAAATAGATATCCGCAAGCTTATCAAATTCAGAAGAGTGTTTGAACCGCTTAAGGATGAAACCTTCTTCAATCCAGTAGAAGTCAATCCTGAATGGGGAACCGTCGTCTGGCCGAATGGTGCAGACCTCGATCCCGATGTGTTATACAGTTTAGTAACAGGTGAGGAAATTCCAGAAATAACGTCCGCGGTAAAGTAAGAATCATTACGCCTTACCACGGTAGAACATGAAACAAGCAGCGGAAGTCCAAAAACAGGGGTATTCTTTAAGGTTTGATAGAGCACTAATCATAAGTACCTGATCAGCAGCAGTATGAGCACAATCACCAGCAGCACGTGGATGAGATTGCCTCCGCGTCCCCATCTTCGTCCTCGTCCGGCAAAGGCCCCGACCAGCCACAGGATCAGCAATATGACGATAAGCGTCTCGAGCACGGCATTTCTCCTTTCTTCAGGAAGACACAGGTTTCAAGATTTCGGCGTCTTAATGCAGTAACTGGCGTGTCTTGAAATGCTTAACGTGAAGTCCCCCTCGCTGTTATGCGAGGAAGGATGAGATGCAAGTTGCTCTATTGTTCATGAATCGCTGAAAGCCGGGAATCACATCTGCTCCAGAATCTCGATCGCGTTCTGCAGCCGCTGCAGTGCCTTCTCTTTACCGATGATCTCCATGCTTTCGAACAGCGGCGGGCTGACCTTCTGCCCCGTCACCGCGGCGCGCAGGATGCCAAAGACCTGACCCGCGCTGAAGCCGGATCTCTCCACGTAGGCGCGCATGGGCGGCTCGGCAGTTTGATGAGCAAGGTCAGGCAGCGAGGCTAGGATTTCATAACTCTGACGCGCGACCTCCGCGGACTGCTGCACATCGAGTCCCTTGGGGGTCAGGTCTTCGGGAGCTGGTTGGACGGTCTCTTTAAAGAAGAAGGCTGCAAAGGTAAGACAGTCATCCAGCGTGACGAGC
>DASTFG010000566.1:0-2213 GCA_035708785.1 Anaerolineales bacterium | reverse complement strand
GAGATGATATCCACTTCTCGTCGATCTTTGACTAGCCGGGCAACCTCTGCCAGTCCGGCCGCCTGCTCCATTGGCTCGCCGCCCGAAAATGTCAGGCCGGAGATATCCGCAACGAGCAATCTGTCGACGAGCTCACGCGGTGTCATCTGCACCGCCGGCTGGAAAGGGATCCATTCGGGGGCGATGCAGCCTCTGCAATGGAACGGGCAACCCTGAACCCAAACGACGGCACGGAGGCCAGGGCCAAGAGCGCGCGTCTGCGTGCTGAAGGAAGCGATATTCAGGATCTTGCTCCGGTCTTTCATTTCGATAGGAGGAATTCTCCGCCGTGCTAGAATATAGCAGCCGGGTAAGTTGTCTTAGAACACTTGTTCTAATCCGCTATTGCGCATTCTACCATCAATTCGGTATTCTGTGTCAAGGATTTTTTCATGATTTCGGTCGAATTCCACTGTCACACCATCGCCTCAAAGGATTGCCTGCTGCGCCCGCGCGCCCTGGTCGAAGCCTGCCGGCGTAAGGGGATTGACCGCGTGGTCGTCACCGACCACAACACGACAGCCGGCGCGCGCGCGGCGTCTGCGCTTGATCCGGTGCGAGTCATCGTGGGGGAAGAGATCATGACAACGCGCGGTGAGATCCTGGCCGCGTTTGTAGGGGAGGAGGTGCCGCCCGGCCTCTCTCCACACGAGACGATCCGGCGCTTAAGGGATCAGGGCGCGTTCATCAGCGTTTCACACCCATTCGACAGATGGCGTGCGGGGGGCTGGCAGGAGAAAGATCTGCTCGAGATCCTGCCTGATGTCGATGCGATCGAAGTCTATAACTCGCGCTGCATGAACCCAAGATTCAACCGTGAGGCGCACGAGTTTGCCGAGAAGCATGGCCTGACAGGGACTGTCGGTTCGGACGCCCACGCGGCCTTCGAGCTGGGGCGGTCGCTCATGCTGTTGGACCCGTTTGAAGGTCCGGAAGGTTTGCGCAAGGCCATCCGCGCGGGTATCCATCAGGTGAGGTGGTCACCTCCGTGGGTCCATGCGAGCTCCCGTTATGCAACCATATACAAAAAAGTTACACGCGGCCTGCGCGGTCTTGACATGACTTCATAGACATGATAATCTTGCTTCGTCGTGCCCGGTTCGCCTTCCGAAAGCGCAAAGGTGGACGGGCATAAATTTTAAATACAGCAGGAGAAATGTAAGATGTCAGAACGTTACGTTGGAACCGTCAAATGGTTCAATGCCACCAAAGGCTATGGCTTCATCGGTCGCGATGGCGGTGAGGATGTGTTCGTTCACTTCACGGCCATCCAGTCTGACGGCTACCGAAAGCTGGAAGCGGACCAGAAAGTGGAGTTTTCCGTTGAGGAAGGTCCCAAGGGTCTGCAAGCTGCCAACGTGGTGCCCATCTCGTAAGACTCAGCCTGCTGGCGAAGGTTTTGCGAACAAACAGAGCTGCTGTGAGGCGGCTCTGTTTTTTTTTTAGACTCGTGACTTTTTCATGACTTTCATCCTATTCTTAATTGTCTATAATGACCTTGTGAACATATATCTTTTTTCTGGCCACGAGAACTAGACATATGTCCATTTTGCGGATTTTCAAACGCGATGCCGAGAAACATACAGTCCTTACCTCGGGACAGGTAGTACCGGATTCTGCACGTTGCGTGCAGTGCGGCATCTGTACCTTTAACTGTCCGGTCGGGATCGACGTACGTGCCCACGCCTGGCGAGGCGAGCCGGTGATCCACAGCCAATGCCTGACCTGCGGCGAGTGTGTGGCGCGCTGTCCGCGCGGCGTGCTGCGCTTCGAACGGACGGATCTTTTCACCGAGGGGGGAGCATGAAATACATCATTATCGGTTCCGGGGTGGCGGGCATCGCGGCGATCGAGGCGCTGCGGTCTGTAGATCGAACCGGGGAAGTTATGCTGATCGGCGATGACCCGCACGGATTTTATTCACGCCCCGGACTGGCTTACTACCTGACGGGTGAACTGCACGACCGGGCGTTATTCCCGCGCACGGCAGCCGATTTTCGACAACTGGGCTTCAGTTATGTCAAAGCGCGCGTGGCGAAGATCATGCGCGCAGAGCACTTGCTGCAACCGGAAAATCAGCCATCCTTATCTTATGATCGTCTATTGATCGCCGTGGGCGCACGGGCCATGCCATTGGAGGTTCCAGGAGCAGACCTGGAAGGCATACTGAAGCT
>DASTFG010000565.1:0-12612 GCA_035708785.1 Anaerolineales bacterium | reverse complement strand
GGTGGCTTTTCAGCCCGCCTTAATCTTTCTAGACATCACTACAGTCGAAATTGTCATCGCCACAAAGATCCATCCAGATGAACAGAACTCAAGAGCGTTCCCGGTCGGAGTTGGAGACGGAACCGGTGTGGCGCTCGGCTGGGTTGTAAACGAAGCCGTGGGGATGGAGCTGCTTGTGCTGGTGCTTACATGTGTGACTGTAGGCACAACAGGTTCAATGCCGGTGACCGAAACAAAACTGAGCCGGACACGGGCCTGTGCAGAGGTCGTATCATCCCCTAAGAAGAGAAAGTTTGGGGTCTCATAAGGATCGGGAAATCCCTCGAAATTGCTGTAATCGCGTACGGGGCCGGTGAGGATGGAGCTGTTATTGGCGGTCAAGGTGTAAGTCTCATGAACAATGGACACTTGATACTTAATCAGGTCAGTCACATTTGAGAAAACAACTCCTTCTCCATGTCTAAATAACCCGCCTGTTTTGCCGTCATGCTGCGCCCAGATTTCATTTTCCCAGAAAGCTAATTCGATCCCCTTGGCATCCTCACCGAGGATGATGATGCTAAATCCAGCACGGTTGTTGTTGGTGTGGTTCTCCCGGTCCACCTGAAGAGAAAAATCCACCTGAAAGCCCGCAGTTGCATCGAGTATGGGGAATCCGGGCGTACTCGCCGCACCGGAGATCCATCCGGCAAACGTGTCGCTGCCCGAAGTGGTTGTATCCAGTATGGTTGCCCCCAATTCGTATGTCGGTGTGGCCGCGCCTGCTGGGAAATCAGCGAAGCTCATCAATTGCGCCGCAGGAATCGTACCGGAATCGGAATCATACAAAATCAACGTTTTGCTGCTGGAGGCTGGGATCCGGTCCACACGATCCGGGTTTGAGGCGAACAAAGTGCTCCCGAGGAACAGGAAATAGATCACAGGCGACGTAATTCTCTTATTCATCATCCGAAGTATCTGTCTCGTTCACCCACAGATAAACACTCAATTTGCCAAAATCCTGAAACCCCAGCCGGCGATATACGTTGTAGCCCATCGCGGAAGCCTGTAGGATACCGATCCGGTATCCCAGTTCGCGCGCCTGAAGTAGAGGCGCCAGGGTGACGGCGGCTCCAATCCCCTGGCCGCGTGCCTCCGGGAGACATGTTACGTTATAGATGCCCGCCACGCCTGCAGAGAGGAACAATTGAGATGTGGCGACCGGTCTTCCATCCAGCAGGGCCAGATACGTTCGAAACCGCGTATCAAAGACGGCCTCTATAAAAAGATCGTACCAGACCTTCTCAAATTCCTCCGGAATTCCAAAGCCAATGCTTGCAACGTGGATCCATTGCTCCAATCTTGTTCCACCTACGATAGGCACGATGCTCAATCCCGGCAGTCTGGGCAATTCATTCGGCATTGACATCAGATCAGCAGCCATTTCGGTCGCAAACGATTCGCCGAAGGTCAATCCGTGAGCAAGCAAATGTTTTTTTATCTCGATTGCCGGCACACCCTCGCGGGCCAACCAGGAAAGTTTTCGGATCTTCAAGGATCGGAAATGATCCAATGCCCCGCGAATGAGTTCATCGGTGCCATCCGGAGGCAATTGGGTACAAACAACCAGATTCATGAAGTGATTCGGGATAGGCGTGATCAACCAGGTCAGGTAACGACCGATGGACAATTCCACATTGGGCGAGCGACCCAGGCAATAATGATAATTTTCCCAGTTCTCCCGGATCGTTTCTTTTACCTGCTTCGTCGCGGAAAGTTCACGGAGTATATCCTGCATAGCACTTCCGCCTACAATACATTACTTGTTGCGCGACGGATCAGTGTTGATCAGTCCGCCTAAAAAACTCATCCTGCAATTGCCTCGTTTCTGTGTCATCCTTGATTGCACGGATCGCCTTCGCCAGGCCGCGGGCCCGCCCGTCCAGCCACAGGTTTCCCTTCTCTTGTGTAGCCGGAATCCCGTCGCCGCGGTAGTGGCCGGGATGGTCCGCATACCACTATACCCCGACATCGATCTGCAGATCGCGCAAGTGTTGGCGTCGTCCCAGCGGCAGGCCCTCCCCATCGTCCGGCATTGCCTCACGTTTCACCAGATCAGGGCGGATTGCCAGAATCGCGCTGGTCTCCTTTTCGCCGGCGTGACCATCGACCGTTGTCTCCCACTGGGCGCGGATCGCCGCTTCGTCTTCGGGACTATAGGACTGTTCCGCGATATAAACAACATAATCGCGGGGGCTGGCCAATTGGATCTGCGCAAAATAATGGATCAGATGGTCATTTCCTCCGTGCGCGTTGACAACCACGATCTTCTTAAGACCATTCCGCGCAATCTCGCGGCAGGTATTCTCGAGCAGGCGTATGGTCAAATCCGGGCCGATGCCAATGCAGCCGGGGTAATGCCGCGCTTCCAGAATTTGTGTGAATATGAAGTCTGGGAACACGATCGCAGGTTCCAGCGCCGCAGCCCGGCTGCAAACCTCGCGGCCAATGAACATATCCGTTGCCAGTGGCAGGTGATGCCCGTGCCGCTCGATACATGATAGGGGCAGGAGACATACGCCCTCCGCCTTTTGAACCGCCTCCGCAAATAGATCGCCTGTCAATTCATCCCAACGCATCGGTCACATCCTCCTTAATTTGTGAAGATCAGTATGCTTCTCTCTGCCTCAACTCATAGATTTGCCCGAAAACGCCCTTAGTGAAAGGCAAAGCGCATCATGATCATCAGCAGCAAGATACTGATGACAACAAGAAGGATCCCGGCAAGCCACCAGCCGATCACTCCAGCCAGCATCGCCAACATCACCACAATTCCCAGCGTCTGTATGGGGCGCCTCATTGACAGGTTGGCATCTGCACGTGTACTCTCTCCCAGGCCCAGACCTGCAACAATGGTTAGCAGGCTCAAAGTAAAGGCACCGGCAAAGATCTGCCCGCCTGCCAGGACAGGACTGTCCAGCACCATAATGCCACAGGTATCATCGCGGACCGGAAAAGCCCGGTTGGACAATACAGTTATCTTTACAAATATAAATGAGCGCAGATCAATGTCCTCTGCGTTCACAGTAAAATCGATGCTTCTCGCCTGATGCGGAGGCACTGTAATCCGGCCCTCGTTCTGACGAGTCGAAAACCTGCCACTGACCTCTGTTCGATAAAAGAAATTGATTTCCCTGTCTGTTGGGTTTTGCAGGTCAGCAGTGATCGTTCCAGTTTCGGAGCGGGTCAACAGGACAGGACATTTCAGACCGTTGAAGCGTTCGTTAACCGCCCCCGTGAAGAAATAGTTGAGAGCCTCAAAGTGAGTCCACAGGCTGATGACTGCGATTGTAAGGCCGCCGGCAATCCCCAGGAAAAAGAGTACGCCGCTTAGAGTACGCAAGGATTTGGTATTCATCTCCAACCTGAAGTGATTTGATCTGTGAGCAGGAAGATCATGGATACAAGCTCAATGATCACGCGCTGCTTATGCAGGTACATATTCGCGGGAACCTGGCTCGATTAGAACCGCCAAAACCTCAAGGCCAGGAATCGAATTGGATTAATAAACACAGCAGGCCGGATGACCCATCCGACCTGCGTGGCTAGATGGAGATTAGCTCAGGTTGTTCTTGCAGATTCGCCTGCATGGACCACGGTCCCGTCCACGTGACTGTGACCGGAAGAATCTGGCCTTTCAAATCGTCTTCCGATTCGGCAAAGACAAGTTTATTTGTGGGCGTGCGTCCCTTCCAGCGGTTTTTTACTTTCTCTTCGAAGAGCACCTCGACGGTTTGGCCCAGATATTTTGTGTTGATCTCTGCCACGATCTCTTCCTGCAAAGCTTCCAACAGACGGAACCGGCGCATCTTCTCTTGATCGGTTACATCATCATGCATGCGGCGTGTCGCAACGGTACCCTCTCGGGGAGAGTAGCGCGCCAGATGAGCGACATCCAGCTTGAGGTCTGATAGGACACGGTACGTCTCCATGAACTGCTCGTCCGTTTCACCGGGGAAGCCGACGATGATGTCTGTTGCAATGGAGCAATCCGGAATCTTGCTTCGGATCTTTTCGATCAAGTCACGATAGTCTTTTTGACTATAGCCGCGCTTCATGTTGGCAAGCACTTCGTCATCCCCTGCCTGGATAGGGACCTCGATGTGGGGCATCACCTTGGGAAGCTCTGCCACAGCATCCATCAGATCTTCCGTGAAATAATTCGGGTGCGAGGTGAGGAAACGAATGCGCTCGATACCCTCAACTTCATGAACCATGCGCAATAGACCCGCCAGATTGGGTCCATCGGGGATATCCTTGCCATAACGGTCGACGATCTGACCAAGCAGCGTGACCTCTTTGACACCCTGCACGGCGAGCGAACGGATCTCCGCGACGATATCACCGACCGGGCGACTGCGCTCGGCGCCGCGTCGGAACGGGATGATACAGAATGTACAGGCATGCGAGCAGCCATACACAACCGGCACATGCGCACTGACAAGCTGCCCCTTTTGGTGCTGAGGCAGGATCAGATCCCCATCCATATAGGCGAAGCGGCGCGTCGTTTCATTCGATTCAAGCGCCCGGATCTCGCCCTGACTCAAAAACGAGATGAGCGGTCCGGGGTCCGAAGGCGGCGAGAAGACGTCCACATAGGGAAGCTTTTGACGCAGTTTTTCGGCGCCGCGCACGCCCACAAGGCAGCCCATCAGGTTGATGACGAGATTCGGGTTTTGCCTCTTAAGCGGCAGAAGAGACGAGAGACGGCCCATTGCCTTATCTTCTGCAGACTGGCGGACGACACAAGTATTTAAAACGATAACATCCGCTTCCTCGGCTTTATCAGTAAGAATATATCCAAGATGCTCAAGCGACGAGCCGACGCGCTGTGAGTCGGCAACATTCATCTGGCATCCTTCGGTCCAGATATGATATTTCATAGGGTGGGAATTATACCAAGTGTGCCGGAATTTGTGATACGTACGGGCATCAGGCTTGAACCAACTACGATTGTAGCCTGCCAGGGCATCCGGGCAAGCAAAATCTTCTTAGAAATATATATGGAGTTCTTACGATAATTCATCATCTCTTTATGGTAAAATCGTCCCGCCTGGAGGGATGGCCGAGCGGCTTAAGGCGCATGTCTTGAAAACATGTTTGGGTCACACCAACGTGGGTTCGAATCCCACTCCCTCCGCCAGACGACGCCTGTACTGGCACGCACGTGCAAGTGTTTACGATTGACGGTTTTGGGTTTATGATTACTAATCGAAAATCGTCAATCCAAAATCGTAAATCATATTGGGGAGGTGCCAGAGTGGTCGAATGGGGCCGCCTGCTAAGCGGTTACCGGGGCGAAATCCTCGGTCGCAGGTTCGAATCCTGTCCTCCCCGCCACCGTAAGAAACGCGTTCCATGTGGAACGCGTTTTTGCTTGCGGCTTAGCTGAACTTCGCTAAAAGTGCTTCATTTTTTATATTGGGGGAAATAATCACTGCACTGCTCCATTCACTCATGATTATCTGCATTCCTGTTTATGACATTTGTTACTCGAATTTGTGAATAAATGCACAATAATAAGATTAGGCGGGGTAGATTTACTTCTTGTTCGCTCGAGGAACGAGCAACGGGTCTGCCATATAAAGGTGGCGAATCAGGCAGCATGGAGTCGAGTGGAGGGATGATGCCCCATATGACTGATGAGAGAGTCCGAGCGGGGTTGGCCCGTGAGGAAGACCTTTCGCTTTTGCATGAAGTCAGCTTAAAAACTGCAGGCATTTCGCACTTGGAGATGTGCATCCAGTGCGGCACGTGTGGCGGCTCCTGCCCTGCTGCCATGGATATGGATCATACGCCACGCATGTTATTTGCCATGCTGCGCGCCGGCATGCGCGAGGAAGTATTGCGCAGCAACACGCCATGGATCTGTGTCTCATGCTACCACTGTGTGGTGCGCTGCCCACAGGAAGTACACATCGCTGATGTGATGTACACGCTCAAAGGCATGGCGATCAAAGCCAGACTGTATACCGACTCCACCGCTCCCGATTTTTCACAGACGTTTGTGGATATGGTCGAGATGTACGGTCGCAGTTACGAATTCGGGCTGGCTTCCCGGCACTACCTAAAACACTTCCCCTTGCGATTACCTGGGATGGTTCCCATGGGCTTTGGCATGCTCACAAAGGGGCGCATGGCGATCAGGCCAAAGCGGATCAAACAAATGGACCAATTGAAGAGGATCCTGGACCGCGCCAAGCAACTGGAGCTGACCTCATGAACAAATATCTTTTATATCCCGGCTGTTCGATGGACTCCAGTGCAAAGGCATATATGCAATCATTCAACGCCATCATGCAGCCACTAGGCCTCCACTTCGAGGAGATCGAAGACTGGAACTGCTGCGGCGCAACCGAATATCTCGGCATTAGCCTGATCCCCGCCTATTCGTTGATCGCGCGCAACCTTGCTCTGGCGTCGAAACAAATGAATGGCACCCGGACAGTCGTGGCCCCATGTTCCGCCTGTTACCTCAACCTTGCCAAGGCAGACTATTACATGCAAGAACGTCTCTCGCTCAGCGCGAGGGTGAACGAGGCGCTCGAAGCAGGCGGACTTCAATACCCGCCCGGCACACTGGATATTCGCCATCTCATCGATATTCTGGTTTATGACGTTGGGCTGGATACCATCAAAAGTAAAGTAACCCGTCCTCTGCATGGACTCCGGGTCGCGCCCTATATGGGCTGCATGCTGCCGCGTCCCGATTACCAGCACCGCTGGTCCGACCACGAGCATCCCACCGAGCTGGACGACCTGCTGCGGGCGCTGGGCGCGGACGTCATCGATTATCCGCTCACGACCAGCTGCTGCGGCGGGCACATGACCCAGATCGGACCAGAGACCGCCTTCGAGCTGATCCGACGCCTCGTGGCGGACGCGGACGAACGCGGCGCAGTCCTCATGGCGACCGTCTGCCCCATGTGCCAGATGAACATCGACGCTTACCAAAACGAGATGAACCACTACTTCCGCACGGACTATCACATGCCAGTGCTGTTCTTCACGCAATTGATGGGGCTGGCATTTGGCCGGGAACCCGAAGAACTGGGCATTGGCGCGGAACTTGTCAATTCTCGGAACGCTCTGGCAACCATAGGCGTGGAGGTGCCGGTGACACAGGAGCCGTCTGGACCACGCAAGAAGGATGAGGGCCTGCCGATGCCGCGTCGCTGGACCAGGCATGAGGAGCGGAAGGAGGCGGTGAAATGAGTGAGAAGCAGCAGGAACGCATCGGCGTATATATCTGTCACTGCGGCTCGAACATCGCGGGGACCGTGGACGTGGTGGACGTCGCCAAGTGGGCGGCAGAGAAGCTCAAGCACCAGGGCGTGGTTGTCTCGCGCGAATACAAGTTCATGTGCTCCAGTCTGGGGCAGGAGCTAATCGAGAAAGATATCAAAGAACTCGGGCTGACGCGTGTCGTCGTCGCGGCGTGCTCGCCGCATTTGCATGAGAAGACCTTCCGGAGCGCTGCGCAGAAGGCAGGATTGAATCCCTATCTGGTGGAGCTGGCCTCGATCCGCGAGCAGGTCTCGTGGGTGCATACCGATAAGGCCGTCGCCACAGAAAAGTCGAAGGCGGTGGTGGCCGGCGCAGTCTCCCGCGTGATCGAAAACGTCCCTCTCGAGGAAATCAGGGTCCCGATCAATCCGAATACGCTTGTGGTGGGCGGCGGCATCGCCGGGATCCAGTCTGCGCTCGAGATCGCGAATGCGGGCTTCCACGTCTATTTAGTCGAGCGCGAACCGTCCATCGGCGGGCACATGGCGCAGTTTGACAAGACCTTCCCTACCTTGGACTGTTCCGCCTGCATCCTGACGCCGCGCATGGTCGAAGCCGGCACACATCCGAACATTACCCTGCTGACCTGGAGCGAAGTGGTCAATGTGGCGGGCTATGTCGGCAACTTCAATGTGACGATCAAGAAGAAGGCGCGCTTTATCAATGAAGAACTTTGCACAGGCTGCGGAATCTGCGAAGAAAAATGCCCAAAGAAGGTGATCGACGAGGTCTTCGAAGCCGGGCTGGGGTATCGCAAGGCGGTGTATACACCGTTCGCCCAGGCCGTGCCGAAATTCCCCGTGATGGACAAAGAGAACTGCACGTACTTCATCAAAGGCACGTGTAAGGCCTGTGAGAAATTCTGCCCGACGGGCGCGATCGATTTCAAACAAGAGGATGAGTTAATCAGTATTGAAGTCGGTAACATTGTCCTTGCAACAGGCTATGACCTGTTCGACGCCCGGCGCGTCAGCAACTACGGCTATGGACGGCTGCCGAATGTGTTCACGAGCCTGGAGTTCGAACGCCTGTCAAACGCGGCGGGGCCTACCACCGGCAATATCGTTTTACGGGATGGTAAGACCACACCGAAGTCGGTAGGCATCATCCACTGCGTCGGCTCGCGCGACAAGAATTACAATAACTACTGTTCGGTCATTTGCTGCATGCAGGGCTTGAAGTTTGCGCATCTTGTCCACGAGCGGACCGGTGCGACGGTCTATAACTTCTACATCGACATGCGCACCGCGTACAAAGCCTACGACGAGTTTTACCAGCGTGTGCTGGAGGAAGGAACTCTCTTCGTGCGCGGCAAGGTAGCCGAGGTGACGAACGCGGCACGCCATTCGAATGAAAAGGGCAAACTCATCATCCAGGTGGAGGATACGCTTGCAGGCAAGCAGAGGCGTATCCCCGTAGATATGGTGATCCTCTCCAGCGGCTTGCAGCCGCGGCACGATGCGAAAGAGGTGGGAAAGTTGTTTGGGATTTCATGCTCAACCGACGGCTGGTTCACCGAGAAACATCCAAAGCTCGACCCGGTCGCGACGATGACGGAAGGCATTTACATTGCCGGCTGCGCGCAGGGGCCAAAGGATATCCCGTCCAGTGTGGCGCAGGGCGCGGCGGCTTCGGCGCGGGTGCTCGATAAGATCCTGCAACGGGAGGTCGCCCTCGAGCCGGTCAAAGCCAGCGTGGATATGGAGAAATGCTCGGGCTGCCGCATCTGCAACGGACTGTGTCCGTTCAACGCGATCGCCTTCCACGAAGACCGCATGGTGACGGAGATCAATCCTGCTTTGTGCCAGGGATGCGGCACGTGTGTAGCAGCTTGTCCCGCGGGGGCGATCAGCGGCACCGGCTTCAGCGATGAGCAGATCCTCGCGCAGATCGATGGGTTGTTGCTGCGAACACTTGTAAAGGAGGCAGTCCTGGCGCAGGACTGAAAGAAAGATGTCAACGTTATCTGTTTTGAACCTCGTGCTCTATCTTCTGTTTGTTGGTCTGGGCTATTGGATATCCGGAAGGATCAAGCCTCCAGAAACCTCACAGGCTTGGATCCTCTGGATCATCCTTGTTGTTTTTGCCGGCGGGGTGTGTGTGAGCGGTTATGCATTGAATATCAGTGACGCCATTGTTCTGCGGATCAATAACATGCTCCAGGCAATCGGGATTGGCATTTTGATCGGCTTTGTCATCGCCAGATCCAGACAAGACAAGCCGAAAACGGTCTGAGCAGAAAGCAGGACTCGTATGCCTGAAAACTTTGAACCCACAATCATCGGCTTTACCTGCAACTGGTGCAGTTACCGCGCCGCGGACCTGGCGGGGACCGCACGCATAAAATACGCGCCGAACGTGCGCCTCATCCGCATGATGTGCTCGGGGCGCCTGGACCCAACATTTGTCCTGCGTGCCCTGTCGAGCGGCGCGGACGGTGTAATGATCACCGGCTGTCATCCGGGTGAATGCCATTACATGGAGCAGAATTACAAGGCGCTGCGCCGCTATCTCCTGCTCCAGCGCGTGCTCAAGGGGATGGGTATCGAACCCGAGCGCGTCAAGCTGGTCTGGGCGAGCGCGGCGGAAGGCGCGCGCTTTG
The DNA here is from genome assembly GCA_035708785.1 of Anaerolineales bacterium. Classification (GTDB taxonomy): domain Bacteria; phylum Chloroflexota; class Anaerolineae; order Anaerolineales; family Villigracilaceae; genus Defluviilinea. The sequence goes on along the minus strand of DASTFG010000565.1, from coordinate 2,684 downwards.
CCAGTGAAACCACGTTGTTCGTTGAAGAGGTTCGTAAACTGGGCCCTTTGCACTGGGGAAAGTTTCAAACGAGTGAAGGCGAAAGGCGGAAAGATGAAAGTTCATCATTCATCGTTCATCCTTCCGCCTTTGAAAAGGAGCTGCCGGCATGACGGTCAATGGCAACAAGCCGAAATTCGCAATGTACTGGGCTGCCTCCTGCGGAGGGTGCGAGATCGCCGTCCTGAACATCCATGAAAAGATCCTGGATGTGGATGCAAACTTCGATGTCGTCTTCTGGCCCGTAGCCATGGATGCGAAGTACAAGGACCTGGAGGGAATGGAGGATGGCACGATCCTGCTCACGCTCTTTAACGGCGGGATCCGCAACGAGGAGAACGAGCACATCGCGAAACTCCTGCGGCAGAAATCGCAGATTCTTGTGGCCTTCGGTTCCTGCGCCTGTGAAGGTTGTATCCCCGGGTTGGCAAATCTGAGCCCGGTGGGAGAGATCGTCAACACGGCGTTCAATACCGTGACGACCGATAATCCGGACGAGATTTACCCGCTCACATCGTTCGACGTGCCCGAAGGTGAGCTGCAACTTCCAAAGCTTGTACCGATCCTTCGCCCGCTGGACCAGGTCGTGGAAGTAGATTACTACATGCCGGGCTGCCCGCCTGAGTCACATCAGATTACCGCAGTAATCGATCTCGTTATCAAAGTAATTCGCGGTGAAGCCGAACTGCCGCCGAAAGGCGCGGTGATCGGTGTTGGGGATTCAACGGTCTGCGACGAATGTACGCGGGCGCGGAATGTCAAGATGATCAAAGAATTTAAGCGGATTCAGGATATTGCTCCGGCTGACCCGGCTCTCTGTCTGCTCGAGCAAGGCATACCATGCAACGGGCCTGCCACCCGCAGCGGCTGCCAGGCGCGCTGCCCACAGGCAGGCGCGCAGTGCATCGGGTGTTACGGTCCGGCGCAGGGCGTGCTGGATTACGGCGCGCGACTCATGACGGCACTTGCCTCTGTGATCGACGCAAAAGCGCCGGAAGGGATCGAGAAAATCCTCGATGGAATTCCTGATCCGGTGGGGCAGGTGTATCGCTTTAGCCTGCCCGGATCGCTCCTGAAAGCGAATCGAGCGGCCTGGAGAGTTAAGCCGAATTGACTCCTCCAGCAGTGCCGCATGGAGGCTGGCATGGAAACGCAACCACTGCAGGATCCGAATGCTGCCTTGGAAAAGGCGCTCATCGAGCAGTATCTTCAGGAACAAGGCTACTCACTGGAAAAGTTAAAAGAATTGCCGGATGAGACGATCGAGAAGTTGATGAAGGAAGCTTCCCGGTACGCTTCGCTCAAAATGGAAGAGGTGGAGGCGCGCGCACGTTTCATCGAAGAAATTCACGATACATCTTCGTCCACGGAGTAGTTTTGCACGATTCCTTACGAGAATGCTCTTGTGAAAGGATGACAAGTATGCAGAGAATTTCGATTGATCCCATCACCCGCCTCGAGGGCCACGGCAAGATCGAGATCTTTCTCGATGAAAACGGTAATGTCGCTAACTCATATTTTCAGATTCCCGAGCTGCGCGGGTTCGAGCGGTTTGTTGTCGGTCGTCCCATAGAAGAGATGCCCCTGATCACGAATCGCATCTGCGGAGTCTGTCCTGAGGCGCATCATATGGCGGCTTCCAAAGCCGCGGATGCCGTCTATAGGGTCGATCTGCCGCGCCCGGCAAAAATGCTGCGCGAACTGCTTTATTCAGCGTTCTACTGCACCGATCATACGACTCACTTCTATGCATTGGGCGGGCCCGATTTCGTCATGGGACCAGACGCGCCGGTCGCGGAACGAAACATTCTTGGCGTGATCCATAAGGTTGGACTCGAGATCGGCGGGAAGGTCATCCAGATGCGCAAGTACGGGCACACAGTCGTCGAGATGATCGGTGGACGAAAGGTGCATCCATGCACATCCATCCCCGGCGGGATGACTAAAGGCATCACGGAGGAACAACGCAAAGAGATCGAAGAGATGGGACGCTGGGCAGTGGAGTTCGCACAGTTCAGCCTCAAGCTCTTCAATGACATTGTGCTGGGGAATCAAGGGTATGTAGACCTGATCCTGGGTGATATATATACTCATCATACCTATTACATGGGCATGGTCGATGAAAGAAATAAGATTAACTTTTATGACGGCAATGTCCGCGTAGTCGATCCGAATGGCAAGGAATTTGTTAAATATGAACCCAAGGATTACGCCGAGCACATCGCCGAGCACGTAGAGCCGTGGACATATCTGAAATTCCCTTATCTGAAAAAGGTCGGCTGGAAGGGATTCGTGGACGGGATCGACTCGGGTGTATACATGGCAACGCCGCTTTCGCGCCTCAATGCTTCAGATGGGATGGCGACGCCGCGCGCGCAGGAGGAATACCAACGGTTCTATGCCACCCTGGGGAGCAAGCCCGTCCATCAGCGCCTCGCCACACACTGGGCGCGCCTGATCGAGCTGCTCTACGCGGCGGAGCGCTGGGTGGAGCTGGCGACCGACCCCGAGATCACCTCGACAAATATCCACATCCGCCCGACCGGGACCCCGGTCGAGGGGATTGGGATTGTCGAGGCGCCGCGCGGCACCCTCACCCATCACTACTGGACCGACGAGCGCGGCGTCGTGACCCGGGCGAACCT
>DASTFG010000564.1:0-6377 GCA_035708785.1 Anaerolineales bacterium | reverse complement strand
ATCAATAAAGGCGACCCGCCCGACTCTATGTATTTCATCGATTCAGGTGAGTTGAGCACGCGCCTCGAAATTTCCAAAGGGAAGTTTATTCGTCTCAAGAGCCAGGGCGGCGGCACAATGGTCGGCGAAATGGGTTTGTTTCTGAAGCAGGCGCGGACCGCAACTGTGGTCGCCACCCGGCCAAGCGTCCTGTACCGGTTATCCCTGGAAGGGTATGAAAAGATGATGCAGTCCGACCCTGATCTCGCCTTCCACCTCCATCAGTGGATCGGCAGTGTGCTTTCCGTGCGCCTGGCCGAGAACAACCAGACGCTGGAAGCCCTGCTTAGTTAAAGCCTGAAGACCGGGCGTGACTGGCCCGTAACGAGGCCGCGATGATTCTTGATGAGCTTCTCCGGTCCGAACGCGGCCAGCGCCTTTTCCTGCTCCGAGGAGAGCGCGCCAAGCTGGCGCAGGATCTCCAGCGAAACCGCAGGCCGGACGCGGTTGTTGTGAGCCAGGTCAAGTGACATCCGGGAGGCATCCCCGTCTGAGACCTTGAGCGCAATCCCGACGCCGGGAGAATTCGGCCCGAGCGCTCCGGGCAAAAGCCCAATGATCTGATAGCCCTCCGCGCCGCGCTTGCAGACGATCCGACGCTGACCGACTCGCATCAGCTCACAATCGAACTCTCCATACCCGCTGACCATCTCCGGGTGAGCCGTCATCGCGGCCGTGATCTGGCGGCAGGCCGCGGCGCGCCCGTCGGAAAGCTCTCGCGGGTCACAGAGACGCGCGACCGCCAGTGCCGCGTGATACAGCGGCACCGCGAAATTGGGCGCCGAGCAGCCGTCCGTGCCGAGGCCGATCTCCTGGATGGGTAGCTTGCACATCTCAGCAAACGAAACAAAGATCTCCTGCTGGATGGGGTGTTCCGGGTCGAGATAATGCTCGAGCGGAAGCCCACGCATCTTTGCATAGGCCAGCATGGCGGAATGTTTTCCGGAACAATTGTTGCGATTCGGAGTCGGCTTCTGGCCATTCACGACCAATGATTTGAAGGCATCCACATCTGATGGCATATGAATCCCGCACTGCAGGTGGCCTTCATCAATCTCTGCCTTCCGTTGAATCCCTTCCACGGTTTTCACATGCAGGTCGCTGCCTTCGTGGGAAGCACAGGCAATGGCAAGCTCGCGCGGGGTGAGGCCGAATTTTTCCACACCGCCGTGTTCGACAAAAGGCAGGACCTGGAACGGTTTCGCGCTGGAGCGCAAAAAGGCGACCGTTTGGGGGTCGCCATAGGAGGAGATCAGCTTTCCATTTGTGTCCACGACTGCGATACAGCCATAGTGAACGGACTCAATGATATCACTTCGTGTGACTTCGAATAACGGCCGGGCAGTCACATTTACTCCTCCACTAAAAGTCGGGAGGAGGGCTGGTAGTGGCGCATATAGTAATGATACAGTCCATAGCGCAGACGGTGCAGATACTGCTTTTGGCGGGCAGCAGGAGCCTTGAAGCTCTTGAGCAATTGATCGGCAAGCTTATCCGTGACATTCGCCGTGGCTTTTTTCTTCCCGATTTTTTCCAGCCTGTCATGAATGCGCTTGAGCAGCTCGATCTGGTTCCGGATGATTTGCGAGTTGACGATCCCACTGCGCCCGCTCACGATCGTGAACCCCTTGTATTGAGGCTCCTGCAGGGTTTTGAGCGTTTCAATCCATGTAGGGAGATCGGCATGAGCCAGGAAGGGAGGCTGCCCCTTGAGGACCGCGTCGCCAACGAATACAACTTTTTCTTCCGGCAGGATTACCCAGATGGCACCAGGAGTCGGGCCTGGGTGACTCTCCAGGAGGATCGGAGTATCCCCCCAATGCAAAGTCAGTTCGTTCAGAAAGGAGATTTCGGGGGGCGCCCAGCGCACGCTTCCCAGGCCCGGGATCGATTCCCAGTTGGCGCCGGTCTCGTCCCCCTGGGCTTTGAACGTGTTGGGGCGGTTGCGGAAGACCTGCGCCGTCTTCTCATGGGCGATCACGGTGCAGTCCATGGCACGGACGCCCAGCGTCCGGTCGGGATGCGCATCCAGATTGATCAGGATTCGCTCTGGCCCATTGCCCATGCCCATTAATGCAGCTCGCCAGGACCGAGCATCTTCCGGCGATGGGGGAGCATCGATCTGCACCAGACCGCGCGGCTGGCTGATCAGACCCAGCGTCATCCCAGGAAAGCGGTCTTCGATATAGATATTTTTCGCAATCGATTCCATGAATCAATGCTCCTAGGCTTTACCGATCGTACCTGCTTTTTGTTCTTCCGTCGCAACAGGGAAGGTAAAGTGGAAGACCGAGCCTTTGTCCTGCTCGCTTTCCACCCAGATGCGCCCGCCATGGCCCTGCACGGCGAGGCGGCAGAAGGCCAGCCCAATCCCAAGCCCACCCGGCCGGTTCGTGCCGCGCAGGCGCGTAAACTTGTCGAAGATTCGATCCTGATCCGCTGCCGGGATGCCCGGGCCGGTGTCTCTGACCCACAGGTGAATCCAGTCGCCTTCCCGGCGCGCGCCGGTTTCTAGCGTGCCATCAGGCGGCGTGAACTTGCTGGCATTCTCCAGCAGGTTGATCAGCACGCGGCGCGCCATATCTTCGTCCACCCAGATCGCTGGAAGCTCTTTGGGCAAGTCCACGCTAATGGACTGGCGCCGCCCCCGCGCCACGGGTTCGACATCCAGGACCACCTTTGCGATCATCGGGATTGGATCGACGGCCTTCTGGTCTGCTACGGGCTGGCCCGATTCGAGCCGGCTCACATCGAGCAGGGAACTGACCAGGCGCTGGATCCGGTCTGTTGAGTTCTCGGCAATCTTGAGCACAGAATGGATCGTTTCCCTGTCATCGTCCGGCACCATACTGTACATCACATCCAGGCTCGAGACAATATTGGCCAGCGGCGAACGCAGGTCATGATAGATCATCGCGGTCAAATCTGCCCGCAGCCGATCGAGCTCCTTGCGTTCGGTAATATCACGCAGGATCCACTGGATGGAATCCGTTTCATCGAATTCTACGCGGCGCGCGTGCACCTCCACCGGCATGTGTGATTCATCCTGCCTGTGCAGGGACGACTCATAGGAACATGTCTGATCTGCGCGCAGTGTCTCGAATTGGGCGCCCGCCTTAATCCAGTTCACCTCATGAAGCTGGTCGATGGATAGAGTACGCAGGGTCTCTTCCTCATAGCCGCTCAGGAGCACCGCCTGGCGATTTGCCTCGACAATGCGTCCATCCCAATCCGTGATCAGCATGGGGTCGATGCTGTCTTCGAAAAGTTCACGGTAACGCTGGTGCGCAGCCTGCAATCGTTCGAACAGTTGCGCGTTCTGGATGGCCGTGCCTGCCAGGCCTCCGATGCCGGCCATTACCAGAAGTGCATCCGGGTCGAAAGACTTGGCAATCGGGTTGACCGCTTCGATCACGCCGATCGTGCGCCCCTGCGCTTGGACCGGCGCGACGATGATCGCGTGAGTCTCGACTCCTCCGAACTTGTCCGCGTCGCTAAAGTTCTTATCCTGGTTGACATCCGGCACAACAATACCGCGTCCCTCCCGCGCCGCCAGACCGACGATCCCATCCCCCAGGGCGATCCTCTTCCCAAGGATGTTCCCCGCGTTATAGCCCGCTGCCGCTCGAAAGACAAGAGACTCGCCGTCGATCATGCCGAGAGCGACCGTCTCCACCTGTAAAGCCTGTATCGTCTGAATGAGAATACGCTGGTACACATCCTCCATGCGGAGGGAAACATTCATCGCTGCCGCCCCCTCTGCCAGCGCGGTCATGACACGCGCCTGGCGCTGGCTTTCGGTATAGAGCCGGGCGTTCAGCACTGCAATACCGGCCTGGTCTGCAATGGCCTGCATCAAATCGAGCTGTTCTTCTGAAAAGGCATTGGGTTTTGCATGGACGAGGGTAAGCACGCCCACCAGTTTCTCGCGCGCCAGCAGCGGCACGCAGATCGCAGATTTCACCCCTGATCTGTCGATCGCATCGTCAGGGCGCTTGAGCCAGCGCTCATCCTTGCTCGTGTCGAGGATCAGCGCTCCCGTGCGGTTACGAATGACCCAGCCTGCCAGCCCACGCTCCATGGTATCGCGCATCTGATGCGTGATATGCTCGTGTACCTTTTCTCCATATACGATGGTCGCGTCTACAGCCTTGCCCGCATCGTCCAGCACGACGATGCTGCAGCGCTCGCCGCCTACGTTCTGTATTGCTTCATACAAAACACGCTGAAGCACAGTCCGCAGGTCGAGTGCTGTGGCTACTTCGCGGCTCACATGATAGAGAAGTTCAAGCAGTGCTTTTGTACGGTCTTCCTGTTGTAGTGACATAAGCTCCTGGGCAGTCATCATTCATTTTGAAAGCGCCCAATGGTTGCTGCAAAGGGACACTTGCTTCCCAGTCAGCCGGGCCTGCATTTCAATCCTCTTCCTTGGCAAATCATACCACGGGGCAATCTCAAAGTATAGCACAATCGGTTACGGTACAATTACAGCATGGCGCTCGATCTTGCCCGCATAAAAGCCCTGTGTTTTGACGTGGATGGCACGCTAAGTGATACGGATGACCTGTACGCCGGGAAGATTTCAGGGTTTCTGCCCCCGTTCTTATTCCCTGACCCGGAGCACACAGCCCGACGGCTGATCATGTGGATCGAGTCGCCCGGTAATGCCCTTTTGGGAATCGCCGATCGGATCGGTATCGACGATGAAATGACCGCATTCATCGACTGGCTGTACCGCCACCGTGAAAATCCTTTGAAGAAGTTCATGCTGGTACCCGGTGTGGAGGAGATGCTGAAGAGCTTGCGGAGGCACTATCCAATGGCAGTCGTCAGTGCCCGGGATGCAAAGAGCACGCTGCGATTCCTGAACCAGTTCGATCTGGTGAAGTACTTCGATGTGATTGTGACCGGACTCTCCGCCCCATACACAAAACCATATCCGGAACCGATCCTGTTTGCCGCGCAGGAGATGGGAGTCGCGCCCGAAGCGTGCCTGATGATCGGTGATACTACGGTGGATATGCGGGCGGGCAAGTCCGCTGGCGCACAGACGGTCGGCGTGCTGTGTGGTTTTGGAGAGGAAGACGAGCTCAGGCAGCTGGGGGCAGATTTGATTTTAAAAAGCACGAGTGATCTGACGACAATATTGAATGGAGCAGCACCGGCGCTCTAGGAACGCCGGTGCTTCGAAGGACAAGCTCTGCATACTCTTTGAAAAGTTCATCCCATTGACTTGAGTCGCATCGCGATGACTTCATTCCATACCAGTATCGCCAGCAGAAACACATAAAATGCTACGCCTTTCAGCCAGAAGGTCGGAACGGCGAGTGCAACGGTACACCACGTGTAAATGGCTAAATCCTTCCACTGCGCGTTTCGCCAAAAGACAAACCCCAGCACAAGTATGGCCGGCATGAGCGTCAGTCCAAGCAGGACAAAGAAGGCATCATGCAAAATGCCGTGCCAGGTACGGGATATGGCGCCGAGTGTCGGGTCGGTGGTAAAGACCAGTCCCATCATGGCACAGCCTGCGAGCATCAGCAGGGTGGTGCCAAGCTTTTCCCTCAGGACAAGCCGAAGACCATAGGCAAAGAACAGCATCGCCGCGCCGGCGAAGGGAAAAGTGACGGTCAATAACCAACCGTAAGGACCCAGTGCAAGTCCGCTGGGCCAATCGATAACGGGTCCAAATGGATCCCATCCCAGTGTGCGCATGAAATCGGCCTGGACGATTGTTAAGCCTACAATCACAACGGCAAATAACAAAGGTCCGATCAGACCTGTGAGCGCAGCCAGTTTGATCAACCGTGACTTGCTCATCGCAGCAGGAAAACAGCGATCCATGCAACCAAGCCCGGCAGCGCCTGGATGTATAAAATCGAGCGCTTTGCCGTGAAGCCACCAAACACCCCCGCCACGACAACACAAGTGAGAAAGAAGATCTTAAGCGATACACCCCCGGAAATCAGGCCCCAGATCAAACCGGCTGCCAGGAACCCGTTGTAAAGTCCTTGATTCGCAGCGAGAGAGGCTGAGGCCTGGGCATACTCTGGCGTCATTCTGAAAGTCTTCCTGCCCAATGGGTGATTCCAAAAAAACATTTCGAGAGCCAGAAACCCCAAGTGCAGGACAGCGACAAGAGCAACAAGCATATCCGAGAGAATCGCCATTTGGATCTCCTGGAGGGAATAATTCCCGCAATGGTAGCATACTTCCACTTCTCGTGTAGAATCGCTGTATCTGCCAATGTGGGGAGGGCCGACCAGTTTGGCCCAGTCAGCAATCCCTTCCGAGAGGAGAATTATGTCCTACGAAATGATCTTGGCTGAAACACGCGG